>NZ_LBJV01000005.1:87121-217945 GCF_028128855.1 Bradyrhizobium sp. CCBAU 11430 | reverse complement strand
TTCTTGGCGTCCTTCGACGAGGGCACAGTCCCCTTCTTCATTTCCGGTATCGATGGGAAAACCAGCACTCGCAAGCTCTTCGAGGACATTGACTACAATCTGACGCCTGTCATCGCCGCTGCGTCCCGCTGATGGTCGTTCTCTCGCTCGTCTTACTCGCTTGTGTAGAATGGCTGCGGCCGCGCAGCGGGCGGCGACCGCTGACATACGGCTTTGGAAGCAGTCAGGCGCGTGCAGCTGAGCGAGGTTTGGGCAAGCTCATTGAACCGCAGTGCCGGACTGACAGGATCAATTCCAGCGCCTGGTCGACAAAGCAACGCAACCAATGATTGGTTCAGGGCACGTGTGCAATCCGGGCATAGAGCTTGTCTTGGCTCGAAGTCTTCCCCAGATCAGCGGCATGCTTCATACCTAGCTTGTTTAATGAACGGCTTGCGATGAGCTGGACTAAGCATTCTTTCTTTCGTCGGAGCTAAACCGGGCTGCACTGTACTCTGCAACAACCACTTGTTCATTGTGAGCTGACGGCCTATCTCTTTCTGAGGCGCTACTCGCGTTGTCTCGACACGTGCTTCCGCAATAGCCAAATTGTCAAATCTGCCAACCAGTGTGGTGTTCGGCAGCCGATACCAAACGGTGTCCGAGTCAAGAATCCAGAGCTTCCAATTGTGTATAACATCCTGCTTCAGAAATTTGCGTGCGGATCCCGATTGGTCATTTTCAAGTCGTAGCATGCGAGGTAGGTCGGCATCTAGATTCTCTATTTCCGGGCCATAATGGCATCAGTCGTCTAACGCTGAGTCAATCCAGTCATGTAAGCTCGCGATGCGTTCGTCATCTTACTCCCTGCTGCCAGCCTGACTCTTAGGCGCCATAAATCGCCGCACGGCGAGTTGAGCCACTCTCAGCTTGTCAGCCGAGAATCAGAAATGTGCGACCTGCTCATGGCAGCACAAGCGACTCTTAACCTCATCGGTCCGCGCAAAAGCTGTCCGTAGTAGGTCGACCATGCAGATTTTCACCCATGGTGCGTATTAGCTTGGCGAATTTCTGCGCCCCCGTGCGCGTACTCTGAGCATGACAGACGCTGTCCCTGACGATTCGATCAACCTGACGCGCTATTTGGCCGGGAGCAAGTCTCGCGAGCAAACTCCTAGAATGCGCCGCTCGGCCGCGAGTGAAGTAAATGGGAGCCTTCTATGCCGTACTACTCTTTTGATCTTGTAGTTGGGAAAGACTACAGCGACCAGGGGGGATAATTCTAGAAAACATCGAAGTCGCTGCCGATCGAGCGGATCCGCTTGCGCTCGAACTCTCTGTCGTGCGTCCGGACCTGAACCTAAATGGTAGCTCGGTCCGCGTTATCAGCGCAGACACATCGAAGTATAACGAATTCCCTCGTCTCGACATCGGTGAAATACCAGACCCAAGGTCCAGGGTGGCTGCACCGGAGCGAGCAGCTGCCCTTCATGAGAGAACTACTAAGATGGCATTTTCTACGCCATGTCGCAATTCCAAATGTATCGGTCGCGCGCGACCGATTATTTTTAACTATGGAAAGGCACGAGCTATCCAACATGTCGAAAGCACAAAAGGGTACTGCTGGGGTGCGACCCGCAGTTGGGGCGTGGCCGCCACGCAAAATTTCTGGTGCTGGTCAGGCCTCAAAGAGTATTTGGGTCGAAATACCGGAAAAGACCGGGACTTCTGCGGCTTGGTGCTATAGCGACAAAAGGAGCTATCGCGCCGGCGAGACGGTAGGTTTGTTCATTTCAGCCAACATCGAGCGACTTGCGATCAAGATTTACAAGGATGGATTGAAGCAAAACCTGCTGCGAGAGTGGAGAAGCGTTGCTGTTGCTTTCCAGGATACATCCGACCAGTGCTACACGAACGGGTGCTCATGGAAAGAAACAATATCGCTGGAATTGCCTAAGGATCTCGCGCCGGGCGCTTACATCATCGAAATGAGGGAGTATGGTTCTGCTCTCTCGACACCTCCTATTGGGCACCACATCTTCTTTGTGAGAGCTGAGGAGGGTAAACGCGCCAACGCAATCCTCTTGATCGCTTCCACTTGCACATGGAGCGCTTACAATGATTGGGGAGGCGCGAGCCATTACAGAGGCCTTCATCCAGAATATCCCCAAGGAGCATGTCCTGACCTGTCCACCCAGAGGCCCTGGGCGCGCGGCCAAGTGTGGCTACCTCCCGGGGCACCCCGCAACGTATCCAAGTTTAGGCCCCGCCAACCATCGGCACCCAATCAGGACGCAAAAAACTGGGCGTTCGCCAATGGCTACGCGCGTTACTTCGCATCAGGCGGCTGGGCAACATACGAGCGGCCATTTACGATTTGGGCGGAGCAGCACGGATATGAAGTTCATGTGATTCCGCAGGACGATCTGGAGCTCAATCCGGGATGCTTAAGCAACTATGCTTGCATGGCGATCGTCGGACATGATGAATACTGGTCCAGAGCGATGCGGGAGACCGTCGACGCATTTGTGGAAAGAGGAGGGAGAGTTGCCCGCTTCGCAGGTAATTTTACCTGGCAGATTAGAGTTTCGAACGATGGCACAATCCAGACCTGCTACAAATACTTGGCCAGAGAACGTGATCCCCTTCGTCAGGATAATCCTGCGCTCATGACCGGTGCATGGGAAGATCCGTTGGTGAACTACCCGGGCGCGGCGACATTCGGCGTAAACTCTCTTCGGGGCAGCTATGCGGGCATCTATTCAATGGCGCCTCGCTCCTGCAGGGGTTTCAATGTCTTCCGACACAAGCATTGGTCCCTGGCAAATACCGGGCTGGGCTACGCCGACATGTTTGGCGATGAGGCAAATATATTCTCATTTGAGGTTGACGGCCTGGACTACGAATTCGTTGACGGGCTTCCTGTGCCTCGCGGCACAGATGGTGCTCCGGAGGGGCTCGAAATCATAGCTATGAACTGGGCAACCAAGGCGGAGTACGGGCTTGACGAACATGCCTACTATCAGTCCTTGTCAGATACTGACGCAAGATTCGCAGCGGCGATTCTGGAGGGCAAAGACGATTTCGCCACAGTGGAGAAGCATGCTCGCGGGAGCGGGATGATGGTTTCGTTCAAGCGAGGTGAAGGCGATGTGTTTTGCGCTGGAACCTGCGAATGGATCAATGGTCTGATCGAAGCAGACTTCTACGTTCAGACCATCACAAGCAATGTTCTCGACAGGTTCATGACGGGCAAGATACGTTAGCAACGATCGATATGTGCACCACGTCAGGCTAACTCCGCCAAGGGAAAGCTGCGCCAATGAGGCTTGTCGCAGCCCTAAGCTGGCGGAGCTACCCGTCCCGCGTAAGATGCAGTTGCAAGCGCTTGGTCGTAGGCGCAGCGTTCGGCGTCGCGCGAAGGATAATTTGAGCTCGCCTGCCAATGATGTGGATCGATGCGAGCTAAGCGAGTGGCCCCTCAAGCTGCCTGACCTATCCAAGCGCAAACGCCGACTGGTCACTCTAGAACAGGTGACCGAACTAGAGAAGTCACCTTATCTAGAGTTTTTGCGGAATCCCGTCTGGTAAAGCCTCTTTGTATTGTCCGGCGATCTCGTATACCAGTTCAGCAGCCCCTACGATCGAGCGCACGCCTGAAACGGAGTGGCCTGCACTCCAGATATCGATCCAGCGCCGGGGCCCTTTAGTCAAATCCTTTCCACCATAGAGTTGCGTGGCGCGCGGTTGGGAGTTGGCTTCGTCGAGTTTGGACGGGTCAAGACCTGCGGCTACGATCGAAGGCCTTAGCATACTAACGTCCAATCCCGTAAAGGCTCTAGTCAGCATTACGTCGTCTAGCGTACTGGCGACTAACATTTCGCGGTAGGGAACGCTGGCCATACTCTCACGTGTTGCAATGAAGCGAGTCCCCATGTACCCGAGATCACACCCAAGCAAACGTGCTGCCGCAAGGGAAATGCCATCGCTTATTCCGCCCGCAAGGGCGATAGTGCCGTCGAAGGCGGCACGAACGGCCCTCACGAACGCAAACGGATTGGCCCAACCAGTATGGCCTCCGGCTCCCGCGGTAAGCAGAACCAAGCCGTCCGCCCCCGCTCGGGTCGCCTTTTCAGCATGGCGGAGCGACGGAACAGCGGCGAGCACGAAACAGCCGATTTCGTGCAAAGCGTCGGTCACCAAGCTGGGCGATCCCATGCTGGTTATGACAATTTCCACCTTGTGACGCAGCAGGCAGGCAAGGTCATCCTTTAATCGCGGATGTCGTATGATCAAGTTTGGACAATAGGGAGCTGACGGCCGATCTAGCTGAGCTTGATGATGATCAATTCGAGTTAGCCAGTCATCGAGCTCCTCAATCGATCGGGCATTCCCGGTAGGGAAGGCGCCGATCGCTCCAGACCGACAGACAGTGGTCACGAGCTCTATTCCCGACACGGAAAACATCGGCGCGACCACTAGCGGTACGGTAAGCCTGGATGCGATAGCCGCCGGCAATCGGCTTCTCCGGACACGTGCATTCACGGGTGGCTCCCCCTCCGAACGGAGTTATCTGCGGGCCAACGGGGCTCAGTTCGACAGGTTGCTTTTCTGACGTCAGTGCATTTTGCAATCTGCATTGCGGTCGACGTGATGAGCGAGCGCTTTTCGCAGTGAACGCCCTCATGTTGCGCGAACTGTGGACAGTCGCGACAGCCGTGATCGCGATTGAGCAAAGGCAGGTCGTCCGAGCGAAATCGACGAAGTGTGTCGCCGGAATGGCTCGCATGCATCGGGAGCATTGAAAAGAAAATACCTGTGGGGTTGAACTCTGAGTCAGTCGTCTCTGATTAGACGGCGCTCCGTAAGCGAGCAATGGCATACGCCTTTGTCCGGGGTAACTCTCAAAGAAGGGGGTTGACTAGAGGCTGACAGTTGGAGAGCGCCAGTTGACGTTTTGCGTTTGATGCACCTACCGGGTAGAAAAACTAATCTAGTAGGGAGAGCTCGTGTTGGGGCCGTTGTAGGCGACTTCGCAAAGCATTCACCACGGTCCTGCACGGTGCAGTCGACGACCACAAGTATTTCCGCGCGTGGCTCGAAATACCAGACGCCTTCAAGAAACGATGCCATTAGCGAAGGGCCCTGCTAGCGACTATCCCGACAGCGGTGTCACCGTGTCTGTCTGAGCAACTACTGGCCTAATCAAGTCCTCGCCGGATTTCCGGAAAAGCCAATCATCGTTCACAATACCCTCCCTACGAGCCTTAGTATTGAACCTCCCGGTTCACTTTGGGATAAGTCGTACACGCGCTTCTCGACGGACCAAGGCCCGGCAAGCCAGCACGTAAAATCAGGAGCCCACATACAAGAAAAACACCCCGCATGATTACAGCCATGATCTTGAGGATTTCCTGTCCCCGAAGGTCGTTGCGCACGCATAGTCTCGCGGCTTCTACGAGAACGACCTCCTCATTCTTGTTAACGTCTACGAGCGAATAGCCGTCGCCGAGGATAATGGGGAGCGATCGGACGAAAAGTTTGGTACGTCGGCCCTTTTTGTCGGAATGCCCGCCGCTATCGAGACGTACTCATTGAAATCGAACCCTGTCGAAAGCTGGACGTCTTTCTGAATAGCGGCTTGGTCGTAGACGTGGAGGAAGCGATAGATTTGTAGCGGACTAACGGCTCATTCCACTTTTAGCACCTTGGCGGTACCACAGGCTCTTAAGCGCGACACGATGCTATACATCAGCGTTTCGTCTCGTCCTACCTGGTTTGGCCAGTTCTGAGGACGGGGGCTAGGTCGTGTCCCGAGCCAAGTGATTTAGCGTAACCGGTATGAGCTCCCACGTCTGCGGTGATCAGCGAGCGCGGGCGTAGCGGATCGGCATCCAGTATTGCCGCAAGGCCTCGACCGCCGCCGGAATATCGGCGTGGGCGTTACGCAGAAAGTTCTTGGTCTCGCGGCCGCTTCGTGGTGGTCCCAGCAGCGGACGGCCCTGATCGTCGCGACAATGCAACAGGATAGGCAGAATTAGGCCGTGATTGATGCCTCTGGCGTCCAGCAACGGGGCCCAGGCCGATAGTTTGAGCCGCATCGCGGCATAGAAGCCTTGGCACCAGGGTCGCGGATCGACGTCTCCACTGGGTTTGCGGCGGTGCATCGGCGCGAACCGGTCGGGTGCGGTCGAGAGGGTGTTGCTGATGTCGTTGTGGCGCAGCGCGACGGCCGATATGGCTGCGAACTCCGGGGTGCCGCCGTGGTTGAAGGCATCGGCATCGATGGCGAGCAGCGGGCAGATCCAGTCGAGTGGACTCATCGACACCGGTCCGGCCACGATTGCGGCGACGTAGCCGTCGAGCATGGGGAGACTGGTGGCGGCAGGATGCTGATCGACGCGAGCCTGCAGCCATCGCTCGAGCTCCGCAAGTGACATCGCGGCGGCGGTCATCGATGACGATGCTTCTTTATGGCGACGTCCCCTCACGCGGCGGCCTGTGCGGTGCGCTGGCGCGCAGCCTTCCAGTTCCAGGCGAGCAGCTCGTGCAGTTGATGGCTTCTGGTTCGCCCGGAGACGATACGCTCCAGCACGTCGGTCAGATAGGCTTGCGGATCGAGTTCATGGAGCTTTGCCGTGTTCACGATCGACGCCAGGATCGCCCAGCTCTCGGCGCCGCCTTCGCTGCCGCTGAACAACGAGTTGCGTCTTCCCATGGCAATCGGGCGCATGGAACGCTCGACTGTGTTGGAATCGACCTCGATGCGGCCGTCGCGGAGAAACAGCGTCAGCCCGTCCCAGTGATTGAGCGCATAGTTGATCGCCTCTGTCAGCTTCGACTGGGAGAACAACTGGCCGACTATCTCGGTCAGTCGCGCCTTAAGCGCTGCCATCAACGGTGCGCTCCTGATGCGACGGGCGGCCAGCCGCTGCTCCGCACTGCTGCCACGGATCTCCACTTCGATGGCATAGACCGCCTGCAGCCGCTCGATCACCTCGCGAGCGAACGGCGACTCGGTCGTTTTGAACACCTCGACGAATTTGCGGCGGGCATGGGCGAGACAAAAGGCGAGCTGGATCGCGCCGCCATGACCGCGGGCCAGCGCCTTGTAGGCGGCATACCCATCCACCTGCAGAATGCCGGAAAAGCCGGTCAATTGTCCGGCGATCGCCTCGGTGCCACGGCTGTCGGCGAACACGTAGGCTACCGCCGGCGGCGAGGGCCCACCCCAGGGACGGTCATCCATGGCATGCGCCCAGAACTGGCAGATGCGGGGGCGATGTCGTCCGGGGTCGAGCACCGGCATCGGCGTCTCGTCGCAGAACACGCGCGGCGCGGCCTGAATCATCCGCAACTGCAGCTCATAAAGGCTCTTGAGCCACCAGGCGGCACGCTTGACCCAGCCAGCGAGTGTTGCGCGGTCAAGATGGATGCCCTGGCCGGCCAGGATCTGCACCTGCCGGTACAACGGCAAATACCAGGCGAACTTCGAGACCACCACGTGGGTCACGAGGGCCGTCGACGCCATGCCGCCCTCAATCAGGCGCGGCAACACCTTCGCCTGGACCACGCCATCGGTGCAGCTGCGGCAGCCGTATTTGGGACGGACCGTCCGCAGCACCCGCAGGATCGCCGGGATCACGTCCAGCACCTCGCTGACGTCCTCGCCGATCTTGTGAAGCTGGCCCTGGCAGCATGGGCACGCGGTTGCGGCCGGCTCCAGCACCTGCTCACAGCGCGGCAGGTGTTTTGGCAGCGCCCCGATGTTGCGGCGCGCCTTCTTGCGCGGCAGCTTGCCAAGCGGCTTCGCCGCAGGCGCGTCGTCGTTGGCAACTGCAGGCGGCGTGACGCCGGCCTCAAGATCGTCCAGTTCAAGCGCAAGCTGCTCGGCCATGAGCGCGGCAAGCCGCTCCGAGCGCTTCCCGAAGATCATCTCCTTGAGCGTTTGCATCGCCACACGCAGCTTCTCGTTCTCGGCGTCAAGCGCGAGCACCATCTCGGTCAGAGCGGCTGGATCAGTCGGGAGAACGTCGGGGCGAATCGCCATGAACGGACCATACATCCGCGCGCCGCAGGCTCCAGCGAAATCCTCGCCTCTCAGCCGACAACGGACGGCTGCTTCACAGGCTTGGGTGACACACGTGTCCACTCAAGTCCGTCGAGCAGCATCGCGAGCTGCGTCGCACTGAGATGCACCACGCCATCGCGGATCGGCGGCCAGGTAAAATGCCCCTGGTGCAACCACTTCGTCACCAGGACCATGCCGCTGCCATCCCACGCCAGAAGCTTCACTCTGTCCATGCGTTTGCTGCGGAACACGAAGACGTCGCCACAATACGGGTTCGCACGCTGCGCTTCGCTCACCAGCGCCGACAGCGTGTGCACCGACTTGCGGAAATCGACCGGCTGTGTCGCCAGCACCACCTTGAGGTCAGATCGTAGCGCAATCACCGGATGCCCCGAAGCGCCGCCAGCACGGTCGACAGCGTCGCCAGCTCCACGCCCGGTTCGACCCGGATGCGTGCCCCGTTCACCTCGATCTCAACCACCCCGCAAACCTTGGCCGGCGGCGCGGCGATCTCCAAAGGCTTCGTCTGTAGCTGCGAAATACGCGCGGGCTCGCCAGCTGTCCCGCTACCGCTCTCGGCACCAATTTGGATCGGCACGAAGTTCGGCGCCTTGCCCACCACCGCCGCCGCAACTTGGCGTCGCCACACCGTAAGCAGTCCGCGCGAAACGCCATTGCGCCGCGCCACCTCGGAGATGTTCGCACCCTCCTCAAAGCTCTCCGCCACGATCCTGGCCTTCTCCTCACCCGTCCACCGACGCCGTCGGCGCTCCCCCGTGATCACCTCGACGCGACGATAGGAGTCACCTTCCTGCCTGGCATCAAGCATGGCATTTGCCATCGTTCCACCTCCACTGATCAGCTCATGCCAGGCTGTATCGCGCGCACGCCGAGGAGTGGCTAGGTGGGGGCCTCATGCCGGTTACGATTTAGCAATGGCGATGTTAGGATCGTAAGCGTCTAGAAAGCCTCTGCGAGATCCCGCGGGCCTACCAACTGGGTGGAAGGCTACTAAATCGTCTGGGCTAGTAGCCGCCGTCGCACCGAGGCTGTTCAAGCCATGGGTCGCAACCAGCCAGACAGAGGACTTCATATTTCGGGCTTACACACCCAACCACAGGCGATGGTTGACGCAAACCGAGCCCAACGGTGTAGACCGACATGCAGGTCTCGCATGGTAACAAAGGGCAGAGTCTCTCCTGCGATCGCCCTTCTTAGTTCGACGTGATCCTCACTTCGTGCAGGGTTTCAGCCAGAGCTCGCTCAAACAGTTCAAGGCCTTCATCGATTATCTCTCGGTCGATCGTGAGTGCCGGTATGAACTTTACAACCTGATCGGCGGGCCCACATCGTTCGAGCATAACCCCCTTCTCGAAGGCCTTGCGCGTCGTAGTCGCAGCTATTTCGGGTACTAGACAATCAAAGCCCAGAGCCATCCCACGGCCTCGAACCACAAAATGGTTTCTATGCCTTGACGCAATGGCCTCAAGTTGCCGTCGCATATAGTCCGCTATTCGCTGGATTTGCTTCGAGAACGTCGAGTCCCGCCAATAAGTATTTATAGCCGCAGTTGCAGACGCAAGTGCGAGATTGTTCCCTCGGAAAGTGCCGGTGTGCTCTCCTGGCTGCCATGCGTCGAACTCCTCTTTGATCAGCAACATGGAAAGTGGGAGACCATACCCACTTAGCGACTTTGACATCGCGACAATGTCGGGCGACAACCCCGCAAATTCGAAGCTAAAAAAGTCACCCGTCCTGCCGCACCCCATCTGGATATCGTCGACCACAAAAAGGGCGCCAACTTCATTGGCAATAGCCTGAACTGCTCTCAACCATTGCTTGCCAGCTACATTAATGCCACCTTCACCTTGCACGGTTTCCACCAGAATGGCCGCCGGATGATCAATCCCGCTACTCTCGTCGTTCAAAAGTTTTTGCAGGTAGTTGGCGGTATCGACAGCTGAGCCAAAATAGCCATCAAAAGGCATGAAGGTTGTGCCGCACAGGGAAACGCCACCAGCTGCACGATAAAACCGATTACCGCTCGCGGCGACCGCACCTAAGCTCATTCCATGATAGCCGTTTGTAAATGAAATGACGTTTTGACGCCCAGTAACTTTGCGGGCAAGCTTTAAAGCTGCCTCGATAGCGTTCGCACCCGTGGGTCCGGTGAATTGAAACCGATATTTAAGGCCCCTATCGTGCAGGATGACAGAGCTGAAAGTCTGCATAAAATCAAGCCTCGCAGGCGTCGCAATATCGAGACCATGGACAAGGGAATCGGATGCTAAATACTCAGTGAGAGCCTCCCGAATTTGATGGTTGTTATGGCCGTAGTTCAGTGCTCCGGCACCAGAGAAGAAGTCAATGACCTTCCGACCATCGTCGGTTAGCAAAATAGAGCCCCGAGCGCGGCTGAAAATGGCCGGAAACGAACGTGAGTATGCGCGAACATTGGACTCGAGGGTTTCGAAACGTTGCATTTTGTGCGACGGGTTGAATGTGTTATCCATGGCTGTCTCCTCGGAGTTGGTTCAACAAACAAGCGCGTTATTTCAGAGATCTCCGTCTTCTAGCGGACGGCTCTTCAGGGACCGCATCTTCCCGATGTTGGTCGCATCTCCCCTTGGTTAGCTGAGACGCTGACCTCGGCGAACCTACTAAGAGTGGTAGTACTGTTGCGCTTGCTAAGAGTGGCGAGCATGGTCTGGATCACTGTGCCCATTTTTCGGAGGACACAAGCCAAGATGCGCAACGTATCTTTCCGCTCGGGCGGCGGGTTGCGTGTCCGTGAAGAAGGCGCCGATGAACCTTGTAGCTCACCTCAAGCTGACCTGCCACTGCGTATTTCCTCCAGAAGGAGTTAGAGTCCGGCCCGAAGAAGGACGGACAGATGAAGCGAGCAAGGTTCACGGAAGAGCAGATTATCGCGGTATCGAAGGAGCATGAGGCTGGGGCGAAGACAGCCGACCTGGCTCGCAAGCACGGTGTTTCCGAGGCGACGATCTAGAATTGGAAGGTCAAATTCGGTGGCATAGATGTTTCGATCGCCGACTACAATCTCCAGCGGCCTCACTCGTCGCTGAAATACCTGACCCCCGTGGCCTATCCCGCCCACCTCACCGCAACGGACGATCGGCTGCGCAACCCCGACCAGCTCCGCCGATCGTCCGTTGCTCCACCCGCGCTACTTGGCGTACAAAATCCCGACACACTAACTGCCGCAGGATGAAAATACAGTGGCAGGTCAAAGCGCATCGACGCCCTGCTCGACGTCGAGCGTGGCATCAACGGTCAAAGCGCCGAAGAGCGTCTGCGGATGCGCAAGGAACAAAGCGCCCCGTTTTTGACGGCATTGGAAGCATGGCTGCGCGAGCAGTGCGCCCAGCTTTCGAACTCGTCCGTGGTCGCCAAGCCAATCGACTACATGCTCCACCGCTGGGACCGGTTCACTCGCTTCGTCGATGACGAGCGGATCTGCCTGACGACGGATGGTGTTGAGAAGTCCTTACCTTCAGTTCGTAGCAACCGTTTTTTGGTTTTGCTTCCAGGCCGCCACCACGCGTTCGTAGGCCTGCTCGACTGGTGTGACCTTGACCTTGCCCCTCAGACTTAATCCAGGCTGAAGTTCGCTCTGGCTCGCGGATTTCCTTGATCCAATAGTCCCGGCCCGGGCCAGCCTTGCCGTAGGAACGGGGAGCCCCAGCCTTCAGAGCCACCTTCCGGAGTTTCATCGCCGTGAACGCTGGCCGCGCGTAAGCGTAGTCCTTCCCGGTCGTCAGGAGGTGCCAGATCATGACTGCGAGCTTGCGCGCCGTCGCGACGGCTGCGACCCCGGCCCCGTGCTTTTTCTGCGTGCGGTTGAAGAATGCTCGCAATGGACCCGGCGCCGTCTTGGCTGACCACGTCGCCTCAACCAGCATCTTGCGGGCGTCATGGTTGCCCTGCTTCGAGATCCGGCGATGCCGTGCCGGGTGCGAGCCTGACTGCCGAACCCACGGAGTCAACCCGAAATAGCTGCTGAGCTTATCCGGCGCCGGGAAGCGTGCGATGTCGCCGATGGAGCCCAGTAAACTCGATGCGACAACCGAACTCACGCCGGGGATCGTCAATCAGCTTGAGAGCCCGTGGATCGTCCAGAGCCTGCTGGGCCACGACTTTGTCGATCTCCGACAGTTGCTTCGTCACGCGTTCGAGTTCCGCGATCAGGTTTTCCTTTGTCTCAGGAGCCAGTGGCTTGCACGACACCTACGGATCCGCGCTCGCAGCGCAGCCGGGGCAAGTCGTAGGGGGCGGCCAAGTCCAAAGCGAGCTCACAGCTCATGGTCATGCGGCCTGCCACCGTTTCGTGCTCCAGGGCCCCTATCCCGCCTTCGACAGACTAATCCGGACGACCAGTCCTCTCCACCTTGGTTGAGCGCTGAAAACATCATGCCCGCCGAGCGCGCGCTGCGCGGCTTTGCTCTCGGCCGCAAGTCCTCGCTGTTCGCCGGCTCCGAACGGGGGGGCCGACCGCGCCGCCACGATGGCGATGCTAATCATGACGGCAAAACTCAATGACATCGATTCGCGAGCCTGGCTGGCGGACGTCTTGCCCCGCATCGCCAGCACCTCGTAAGGTCAGCTCAATGAGCTCCTGCCTTGGGAATGGAAGAGAACCCCCAATCCGTCTGCAGCCTGATCGGGCCACCGCGCCACGCGATCATCCCGCGGCCCTCACCGGACGTGACGGCACAGATGCGCGATCCTCAAAATGGGCCTGGCATGGCGTCGGGCTGGAAAAGGTATCGAAGGCACTCGTCTGCGCGACGCCCTGCGCGGACTTAGCCGCACTAGCGACTGCATGGTCGTGTTCGGGCGAATATGCTCGTTCTTATCCAGAATTATGAGCCATTAATATGTTTGACCGGCTCGATGGATTTGCTCAAACGTATGCTAACGAAGCAAAAGATCTCGACCTCGCAAGGGCTCATCATCTGCTATCCCATTCGGATATCCAAATTCAGCTTCAGTGATCAACAGCGTGATCACGGATTCGGCCGAGCTATCCTGATGCTGACGCTCAGCGCTGGTGAATGTCTACGTGCCGGCATCACGAGCCTGCAACGAGGGTTGGATAACGGGCGAACAATCCAGAATTAGGCAGGCTGTCGCGGTCCGCATTAAGAGAGAGCTATCGAGCGGCTTTTGTTAGAACGGACGCAGGCCGCATTGAGCGGGTGACCAGCACGGACGGACTGATGATCAAGTCAGCTTGATAAAGGCGATTACGCAGAATTTATGCGTGAACCTGTGAGTCATCGCATTAATCGATATCCATACCCTGCTATTGTGCTGGATCTTCGAGCTGAAGTTGCGAAAAGACTGGTCCGCTACCCGGCAGATGGTTATCCCAGGAGTGCAGCGTGAGTGAAGTGGTAAAGCTTGAGCGTCATGACCAGATTGGTCTTATCACAGTCCATAACCCTCCGGTCAATGCGCTCGGCGTCGCCGTGCGCGGCGGTCTTTTGGAATGCGTCAAGGCCGCGATCGCCGATCCCGCCATCAAGGGCATCGTGCTGACCTGCGCCGGCCGCACCTTCATTGCCGGTGCCGACATCACCGAGTTTGGCAAGCCGCCGAAGCCGCCCGCCCTCAACGATGTGCTGTCCGAGATCGAAAACTCTCCCAAGCCGGTGGTTGCCGCCATCCACGGTACCGCGCTCGGCGGCGGGCTCGAGGTCGCACTGGCCTGCCATTTCCGCGTCGCGGTGAAAGAGGCCAAGCTCGGCCTGCCCGAAGTCAAGCTCGGACTTCTGCCCGGTGCCGGCGGCACCCAGCGCCTGCCCCGCACGGTAGGCCCAGAGCTCGCGGTCAAGATGATCGTCGGCGGCGACCCGATCGGGGCGGCGGAGGCGCTGAAGAACGGCTTGATCGAGGAGATCATCGAAGGCCCGGCCTCCGGCGGCGAGGCTTTCGTGCGCAAGGTGCTGGCGGAGAAGCGCCCGCTGCGCCGTCTGCGCGACGACGATTCCAAGCTCGCAGCTGCCAAGGCCGACCGCTCGATCTTCACCAATGCGGTCGCGGCCATGACCAAGAAGTCGCGCGGCCTGGAGGCGCCGTTCGCCGCGGCCGATGCCGTCGGCTACGCCATTGACCTACCTTTCGACGAGGGCCTGAAGAAGGAGCGCGAGGGCTTCCTCAAGCTCGTCGCCAGCGACCAGTCCAAGGCGCAGCGTTACGCCTTCTTCGCCGAGCGCGAGGCCAACAAGATCGCGGGTGTTCCTGAAGGCACCAAGCCGCGGCCCGTGAACCGCGTCGCCATTCTCGGCGCCGGTACCATGGGCGGCGGCATCGCGATGTCCTTTGCCAATGCCGGCGTGCCCGTCACGCTGATCGAGACCGGCGAAGAGCAGCTCAAGCGCGGCATGGGCATCATGCAGAAGAACTGGGAAGCGACCGCCGCGCGCGGCGGCATCCCGGCCGATGCGCCCGCCAAGCGCATGGCGCTGATCAATGGCGTCGTCGGCATCGAGAATGTCGGCGATGCCGACCTCGTCATCGAGGCCGTGTTCGAGACCATGGCGGTGAAGAAGGAGGTGTTCGGCAAGCTCGACCAGTATGCCAAGCCCGGCGCCGTGCTCGCCTCCAACACCTCGTATCTGAACATCGACGAGATCGCCAAGTCGACCAAGCGTCCGCAGGACGTGCTCGGCATGCACTTCTTCTCGCCGGCCAACGTCATGAAGCTGTGCGAGATCGTGCGCGCCGACAAGACCGCGCCGGACGCGCTGGTGACTGCGGTGACGATCGCGCGCAAGATCGCGAAGGTGCCGGCCTTGGTCGGCGTCTGCGACGGCTTCGTCGGCAACCGCATGCTGGCTCAGCGCAGTAAACAGTCGGAGAAGCTGTTGTTTGAAGGCGCGCTACCGCAGCAGATCGACGCGGTGGTGACAAAATTCGGCATGCCAATGGGCCCGTTCGCAATGAGCGATCTCGCCGGCCTCGATATCGGCTGGCGCTCGCGCAAGGACCGCGGCATCAAGTCGGAGATCGCGGACGCGCTCTGCGAAGCCGGTCGCTTCGGCCAGAAGACCGGCAAGGGCTACTACAAGTACGAGCAGGGTTCTCGCGCGCCGCTGCCTGACCCCGATGTCGAGAAGCTGATCGATGAGACCTTGCTGCGTCTCGGCCGCAAGAAGCGCGTCGTCAGCGACGAGGAGATCCTCGAGCGCATGATGTATCCGATGATCAACGAGGGCGCGAAGATCCTCGAAGAGGGGATCGCGGCGCGTCCCAGCGACATCGACGTGGTCTGGCTCTACGGCTACGGCTGGCCGATCTATCGCGGCGGCCCGATGTTCTGGGCCGACAGCGTCGGTCTCAAGCACATCGCCGATCGTCTGGCCTTCTACGCCAAGGAGACCAACGATCCGAGCCTCGAGCCCGCCCCGCTGCTGAAGAAGCTCGCGGCGGAAGGCAAGACGTTCGCCTCGCTCGCGGCCGAGTCGAAAGCGGCGTGATGATGCATTTGTCATTAATGTCTTAGCGGGCCACGTCAAGGAGACGAAGCGAGAATATTGAGGCTCTAATGACATCCCCAAGGCAAAAACCGGGCGCCCAGATTGTTGATCGCGCGATCACCGACACCACACCGATCGCATCGAGACCGATTTCATCCTTTTCGGTCACCTTAGAACCATAGTCACTAGTCAGTCGGAGTATGGAATAGGCCGTAAACTCGGGAGCCATCGGCGCAAGTCATGCCAGTCGCCCTGAGCGCGCCGACGAAGGTTATCGTCCTACGCTCCCGGTTCGCATGCTTGGCCATTCATTGATCATTTCAACCGCTGTTGAGGCGCCACGCTGAACCGCTGCTACCACCCATGCTCTCATCTTTCACGGGCCCAACAATGCAAAGGCAACGGTCCGGGGAAAGGAGTTAGCCACGAGATCGGTCTCCATCACCGGCCCTCGGCATAATTTGCCCAGAAGAGAAGCCCCTACCGATCCCGCAGGCCGCCCTGGGTTGCCTGGACAGTTGCTTTAACCAGAGCACAGTTGCCGCGATAGCGACGACGGCGAAGTAGTTTCTCGCCGTCTTTCGTAGCGCGTAGCGACACGCCTGAACCGCTTCAATTTCGAGAAGCAGCACTCGATGAGATGACGCTCGGCATAGAGCCGCACCACCCATTGCGACCTCGCTGGGAGCCCTCGATGAGCGGCTGGGCCCGAGGCGCATCGCCGGCTTGACCTGTCGTGAGCAAGAAGCCGACCGGGCACCCCAAGCCACGGACAGCCATATGGATTTTTGTCGTCAGGCCGCCGCGCGAACGCCCAATGGCCTGATTTTGAGCCCCCCTTTTCCGCCACTGGCGTGCTGGTGGGCGCGGACAGATGGTGGAGTCAACGATCAGGTATTCAAAGTCCGGGTCATCTGCGAGCGCTTCGAACATGCGCAGCCAGCCCCCTTTGGCGCTCCACCGGCTGAAGCGTCGGAAGACGCTGTTCCATTCGCCGAACGCTTCGGGCAGATCACGCCACGGCGAACCGGTTCGCACGATCCATAACACGCCCTCGACCAACGTCCGGTTGTTGCGGCCCGTCGAACCACGCTGGTCAGGCCGACCCATGATCAAGCCGGAAATACGGTCCCATTGCGGGTCGCTCAGGACGAGCCGATCCAAAGACACCCAAGGCTTCCTCCTAAAAGAAAGCCTTGAATCACGCTCCGTCTGATCTGAGAATCCCAAGAGTGCACACAGCCTAGTCTATGCGACCAGCGAACGCGCTCGGATGCTGCCGCTCATTCCGGAACTGCGGTGACGAGACCCGAGAATTGATCAGACGAAGGTCAGAAGCCGCTTAGGTGTCCGGACGATGATCGTGTCGATCTCCGTCTCGCTATAGCCGCGGCGACGCATCATCGGGATCACATTGGCGAAGATGTGTTGATAGCCGTGCCCGCCGAAACGCGTTAGACGCGTGCGGTGGCAGATGTCGTGACTGATAACGATCTGCTCGAGATGCCCGCGCTGGATTAATGCCCGGATCAGGCGCAGGCGTACAGCATCGTTCGGCATGTCGATATCCGCGTGACTGTAGTAGGACTGCTCCATGCCAAACAGGTCGAACTCAATGACGCAGCCCGTATCGGCAAGGCGCAGCAGTCGATCCTCGTCGAAGATCGTCCGGTCAATGTGGCTCATCACCATGCGATCCATGGGAGCGTCCTGCTTCAAGAAAAATTCCGCCACCTCTTGTGGCTGGTCTTCATGACGACCGGGGTGCACATTGATCGTAGCTCCGGTTTCCCGCTGCGCAAGGATCGCGCCCTGCATCACGCGCCGCTCAAGGTTCGTCCACGGCGATTGACAACCGATCTCGCCGATGATTCCAGCGCGCACGTCAGTTCCCCACGCACCTTCCAGAACCTGCGAGATCATCTCAGACGCGAAGTCCTCAACTCCTCGCGCGTGATTCCGCTGGTCCTGGAAGTCGTGAACATAATGACCGCACCCCATCACAATCTGAGCTCCGCTGGCCCGGGAGATATCCGCCAGTCCGCCCGGATCCGGTTTCAAACCTCCCGAGGTGAGCTCGACGATTGTACGTCCGCCTGCAGCGACCATCTCCCGGATTTCGTTTACTGCAGTATCTTGCTGATTGAGCTTGGTTTTAAGGCCGGATCGCTTTTGTCCGTAATTGATTTGCCAACAATTGCAAAGCTCGATCTCGACGTCGTCGATGCCTGCCGCGACATATTTCCGCGGCGTGATATCGCAGATGACGTGCTCGTGCATCAAAGTGGGTCCAAGGGCGGCGGGGTCGACGATCCCCAGCACCGTTTGCGCCCGACCTTTCAGGGCCAGTCTGTCGAGCTTTGACATTGGCAGCCTCACTGCTCCGGCTTGAGTCCAGCGAACTCGATCGCCTTCTTCCATTTAACGTTCTCATCGGCAATCAACGTCGCCATCTCTTCTGGCGAGCCGCCGACCGGATCGGCGCCAAGCTTTCGCATCCTCTCTACCATGTCCTTGTCGGCCAGGTAGGTATTCGCGCTCCTGTTTAGCTTGGTGATTATGTCTGCACGCGTCCTGACAGGAGCTGCGATCGTGAACCAGGACGAGGCCTCATATCCCGGAACCCCGGCTTCGGCGACAGTCGGCACGTTTGGCAATTCCGGCCAGCGCTTTGCGGTGGTGACGGCGAGTGCGCGGAGCTTGCCACCCTCCACATACGGCAGGGCCGCAGGAAGATTGTCGAGCGACATCTCGACCCGGCCTCCGATCACGTCAGTCAGCGCCGGCGCGCTGCCGCGATACGGCACGTGTTGCAAATCGATGCCGGCTATCGACTTCAAAAGCTCGGTCGCCACGTGGCCAGTGCCGCCGGTGCCCGGCGATGCGTAAGAAAGCTTCCCCGGCTCGGCCTTCGCGAGCGCGATAAGCTCCTGCAGCGTATTCGCCTTCACATCGAGATTGACCGAGATCAGGTTCGGCACGCGCGCAATCACCACGACGGGCGCAAGGTCCTTTGCACCGTCGAACGGCTTGTTCTTGTAGATATACTGGTTGATGACGTGCGGACCGGGCGTACCGATCACGAGAGTGTAGCCATCCGGATCAGCCTTCGCGACGTAATCGGCGCCGAGATTGCCCCCGGCGCCTGCCTTGTTCTCGACGATGAACTGCTGGCCGTATTCCGCAGATAACCTTTGCGCCATCAGTCGGCCGAGGATATCGGTTGTACCGCCCGCTGCGAACGGCACGACCACCTTGACTACCCGCGTTGGCCATTGTGCTTGGGCGGACGCCCGGCCAATGAACGGCGACGACAGCATTGTGGCACCAGCCGCGAGTACGGCGCGGCGGCTTGGATTGGATTTGCCCCTGAATGTGCGTCCCGAGCGCATCGTTCTTCCAGAAATTGCTACGCTCCGTTGAGACGCTGATCAGCTGCGAGCGGGACGTAGGCTGGTCGTGTCTGCCGCAAATAGCACTTTCCGCCGCCTGAGAAATTGGTCGAAGGCGGCGGTAAACGCTTCGCAGGCGGCATCATCAATCTCGAGCGAAAGCGCCGCCATGCCGCGCCGGGCAAGATAGATTCCCTGCTCGAGAAGATCGAAGAACATCAATTCCTTGATGCGCTGATCTTGCGCGGTGGTATCGGCAATCGATCTCACCGGTCCCGCAACACTATGGATGGTGAACATCGAACCAATCCCGGTGAGACACAGGGGGGCATGATGCTCCCGGCATAGCGACTCCAGCCGGTTACGCAGCGCTTCGCCGCGCGCATTGACGCGATCCAATGCCTGCTGCGTGGCGACTTTCGTCATCATTGCAACGCCGGCGGACATGGTAAGTACGTTGTTGTTGAAGGTGCCGGCATGGGCAAGCGCCCCCGCCCTGCGCGGATCGAAACGCTGCATCAAATCGGCGCGGCCGCCGAAGGCGCCGAATGACAGACCGCCTGCCACATACTTGCCAAGCGTCATCAGGTCTGGACGAATGCTGTAGCGGGTCTGCAGACCGCCCGGCGCGAGACGCGAGGTCATTACCTCATCGAACACAAGGAGCGCACGGATTTTCTCGGTCTCCTTGCGTAGCGTCAAGAGGAAATCTCGCTCGGCGGGAATGCAGCCGCCAGAGCCCTGCATCGGTTCAACGATCACAGCGGCAATGTCGTCGGCATGCTGCGCGATCAGCTTTGCCGCCGTGGCAGCGTCGTTGTAGGGCGCAAGCAGCCAATCGAAGGGTACGTTGACCTGATTGACCGCCGCTTTAAAAGTGAACACGGAGCCATGATAAGCGCCATCAAAAGCCATCACTTTCTTCTTGCCGGTCGCGGCGCGCGCGAGCGTCAACGCTAGGAGCGTTGCCTCAGTGCCGGAATTGGTGAAACGCAGCAGCTCCATCGCCGGAAAGCGCCTTGCAATGATCGCAGCAAACTCCGCTTCCACGCGCGTGTGGCCCGATAGGCTCAGTCCGTTGTCAAGCGCCTGCTTGACTGCCGCGCCGATAATCGCATTGGAATGCCCGGCAAGGCCCGCCGTGTACTCGCCCATAAAATCGAGATAGCGATGGCCGTCGACGTCGGACACTTCGCAGCCCCTCCCGCAACGGATCGTCAACGGGAACGGCTCATAGAACAACACAGTGCGGGTGTTACCGCCGGGCATGGCCTCGCACGCGGACGCATGCTGCTTCGCGCTGTTGGGATTGCGCGCCACATAGGCGCCGATGGCACCGCTAAGGGCCTCATCGAAGGCCGAATTGACGCTCAGGGTCTCGACAACATTCATCGCTGTTCCTTTTCCGGCCGTCCAGGAGCTTTATAATTCTATTCGGCGCGCGAAGCCGAATTCTTCGAATGTAGGTTCTTACAGGGCCGAAATTATGCACTGATTGCTTGAACGCGATACTTTCATGCACTCAGGGAAAGACAATACGATTCTATGGTTGCGCGATCATTAGTTGTGTTGTGGCTCACCAACTCCCTTGCGGAGAGGAACCAGTCTTGCCTCTCCTTGCCAATTCCTCTCGAAAACCCTGGGAGCGGTTGGGGTGTCAAAGGGCGGGTCTCTGAAGCATCGAAATTCTCAAAATGAGCCACATCTACCTACCGAACGGGACGGCCCCGGTAGTAGTGCCGGGTATGGCGCTCGAGTGTCTGCAACTCCAGACACTGAGCTAGCGGAACCAATCGAGGTGGATTATCCAAATTGGAGCAGCTGCGCTTCGTCAGCCTTTCGGGAAATAACACGCGGGCATAGTGATCCACACTATGCAAATCGATCCTGCCCGCCGAAGGATGCTCGCTCGCTCATTCGCGCAGAGTGCCAGGGTGTGTTTCTGGCAGACCTGATGTTGGGAGTGCGGGTTCCTGCATCCGCCGAACCCGTTTGTACGCACTGTGGGGCGGCTCGAAGAGATGCTGCGGCCTGTGTTGGAGAGGCCAGGACGCAGATCGCAAACTTCGCCCCCCAGAGTAGGTAGTCTCCCGACGCTCCCCAATCAGCTATTGTGACCTACCGTACGTCACACGCGGACATCAAACTGGTATAGCGATGAAAGGCTTGGTCAACCCCTTGCACGTCTCACGGTTCATTCAGTCGCACGACGAGGCAGCAATTCAGGGCATCAATCTTTCGGTAGGATTCGACTTTCATGAGTATGTCTCGATAAGAGAGGCTACTCCAACGAAAGGAAAGACATACCCAATTGCCGATCAAGGCAGGCGAGGAATACTGGCTGGTGGGTCTAGACAAGAATAATGAGGTCATTCTTATTGAGGCGGCGCGACTATATGACCTCTCGCAGAGCAACCTTGCCGAACATCTCCAATCCCTGAATTCTTTTATGCAGACTCAGCCAAACATGCACATCCTCAGGATCGCAGCATCTGCAAGGCACCAAGCGCATGGCGGATCACCGGAAAGGGAGTTTATCAGCGGAGAAATTTGGGTGCGATCAGATTTCAGAGGGCAAGGCATAATGAAAATTGTGGCGAGAATAATGGCAGGCGTGTCCCTCGCTGTGTGGGCTCCTGACCTTCGGTGCGGACTTGCCGGGCGCTGGTCGATAGATAAACGCGTCTACGATGTACCGCACGCTGAACCTAGTGGGTCAGTACTACGGCTTGTGGCGGAGGATATTGTGGACGACGATTGGCTTTTCTGGACCACCGGGGAGGAGATGAGAAGCTTAATGGATGGTCACGATAGATGGGCATCAGGAGTATCGCCGTCGATTTGCGCCCAGCATGTTAGCTAACCTGGTCCGGCCCCGGAGCAGCAGCGGTAAAGGGGCTGCGAGCGTGCCGATGCTATCCCCGCCAACGAAGCCTCTTGGATCAGCATGGAGACTGCCCTTGATACAGCAGCATCATCTACCGACCGAAATCCCGACTTCAGGAGCTGCTGGACGGGTGAGGGCGATTGGCCTCCTGGATGACGCGTCCCACCCCGGTGCGACGCCTGTAACGGAAAGCTGTGTGACGGCACAGGTTGCAGACTATGTATCAAGGATCAGGTACGAGGACCTGCCCTCAGACGTCATAGCGTGGGCGAAATGGCTTGTTGCGGACAATGTCGCCTGCGCCGTCGCCGGTGGCCAGACGGGCATAGCGGCGAGCTTCCTCGAGTATCAAGAAAGGCATGGCGGCAGGCCTACGGCAGCGGTGCTCGGCCGATCGACGCGTCTCCCTGCTCCGCAGGCGGCCGCCGTCAACGCCTACTCGGCGACACTGCTGAGCTTCGACGATTCCCTGGTCAGATTGGGCCATCCGGGAACGTCGGTGATCCCTGGTGCGATCGCGGTAGCCGAAGAGCTCGATCGGCCTGGCAGCGAACTGCTGGTGGCGATCATCGCAGGTTACGAGATGTCGTTGCGATTGGGGACTGCAATCCGGCCCTCGCCGGAGCGCGCCGCCGCTGTTCTCGGCCTCGCCACTTGGCAGATCTATGGTGCGGCCAGCGCGGTCGCGCGCCTTCATCGTCTGTCGCCCGCAGCAACGCGCGATGTCTTCGGCCTCACGGCGCAGCACGCGCCGGTGCCCTTCCTGCGGAAGTTTCACGGCCGCCCGATGCCGTGGCTGAAGAACAATTACAGTTGGGCAACCATGGGCGCGGTTACGGCCGGGTCGCTCGCCGCGCGCGGCTTTGCCGGAAGCCGCGACATCTTCGATGGCGAGACCGGCTTCTGGCGTATGGCGGGATCGGACCAGTATGATAGCGCTGAAATGACTCGAGCACTGGGCTCCGAGTTCCGACTGATGCAGGTCGGCTGCAAGCCCTACGGCTGCTGTCGCTGGGTGCATCCGGCGCTGGATGTCCTTCGCGCACTGACGGCCGAACAGCCGATTGAAGCGGCAAAAGTTGCTCGCATCGAGGTCGCAACTTTTGGGGAAATCGTGCGCGACTTCGCCGGGAAGTGGCCGGATACAATCATCGAAGCGCAGTTTCATCTTCCCCTGCTGATCGCGCTCGAGCTGTTGGGGCGGTCCTCTGCCGAGGGTCTGGTCGAAAGCGCGCTTGAAGAGCCGCAAGCGCGGCGGCTGGCGGCGAAGGTTTCTCTTTCGCTCCTGTCGGGTGCGGACGACGCTTTCTTCGGGCGGTCGCTGCTGCCGTTCAGGTTGAAGGTTATGCTGACAGATGGATCCGTTCGCGAAGGTTATGCAGAGATTCCGGGCGGAGCGCCGGGGGGGCCGCCTTTCGGGCCTGATGAGATCGCGCGCAAGTTCCATGTGTTGGTGGAGCCAAGTCTTGGCGGCCCTCAGTCCGAGCGGCTCCTTCATGCTGTGTTGGATATCGAGACAACAAGCGCGCGTGAGATTGCCGCGCTGGCGCAGCCTAGCCGGCGCGAGAGCAACCGCGCTAAAGAGGGGCGGTCCGATGAACGGTAGTCTGAGGCTTGCGGCAATCGTCGCGGCGCCTCTGATGGTGTTTGGCGCCGGCAGCCTGGCGCAGCAGCGGCCTTTGGTCGTTGTCACCAGCGGCGGGACCTTTGAGCGAGCTCTGGAGCGACACTTCTATCAGCCTTTCACGATCCGAACCGCAATCCGTATCGCGCCAGTCGGCGCAAGCCTCGGGTCGCAGTGGGCGCGCCTCGCGGCCATGCGGCAGGCCCGAATCATCGAATGGGATGTGGTGACCGCCTTTCCTGAGGATTTGATTAGTCGCTATCAAGAACTGCTCGAGCCGATCGAGTGCGCCCGGATACCCGTCGCAAAGGAGATCCAACTGCCCAACACCTGCACTCCGCATGGCGTGTTGCGAAGCATCGGAGCGGGGGTGCTGACCTGGAACACGACGCATTTCAAGGGGAAGGAGCCAAAGAATTGGTCCGATTTCTGGGATCTAAAGACCTTTCCAGGTCCGCGAACCCTGCCGAGCACACCCTCAGCCCATCCGTGGTTGCTGATCGTCGCCCTGCTCGCCGACGGTGTTCCGCAGAAAGAGTTGTTCCCACTGGACGTCGAGCGTGCCCTCCGCAAGCTGGAGGAGATTAAACCACATGTCTCTGTTTGGTGGAGCACGGGCGAGCAGAGCCAGGCTGCGTTGCGCGATGGTGACGCAGTCATGGGCTTGCTTTGGGTCAGCCGCGTCGTGCCATCTATAGCGCAAGGCGTGCCGCTGCGGCTTTCCTATGAGCAGTCGATTCAGAATATCACGTACTGGGGCATCGTGCGCGATACGCCGAACCGCGATGCCGCCTATCGCTTTCTCGAATTCTTTCTGCACAACCCCAAGGAACATGCGGCATTCACTGAGGACGTCGGAGTTGCGACTCCCAGCGCGGCAGTCCGTGAATATCTTAGCGAAGCGGAGTGGGGCTCGATGCCGACCAACCCGGAGAATTGGAGCAAAACCATCGAGTTGGACGCGAAGTGGATCGCCGATAATCAGGAGATGATCTCCCGCCGCGTGATGGATCTGCTCAGCAAATGACCGCGGATGCAGGCCGCGCGGTTGCAATCGTGACCGGAGGCAGCAGGGGGATTGGCGCGGCCGCCTCCCGTTTGCTTGCGCAGCGCGGCTGGGCGGTCGCGGTGAACTATGTCGCTGCCGACGACGCGGCCCATGCCCTCGTTGCAGGGATCGTTGCGTCAGGCGGACGGGCGACCGCTATCAAAGCAGACGTCACCGATGCAGGCGCCGTCGTGGAACTGTTCGCTCGCTGCGACGCCGAGCTGGGCAGGCTGCGCGGACTAGTGAACTGCGCGGGCCTCGTAGGCATGCGAGGACGTTACGTCGACGTTCCCGATGCGGTCGTCCGGCGGGTCTTCGACGTCAACCTCTTCGGCGCGATGGCCTGCATCCGCGAAGCAATCCCGCGTATGTCGTTGCAGAGCGGCGGACAGGGGGGCGCCATCGTCAACGTCTCATCTGGGCTGTCCACAAGCGGCGCTCCCAATGTCGAGATCCACTATGCGGTCTCGAAGGCCGCACTGAACTGCCTGACCCTCGGTCTAGCCCAGGAGCTCGCGGGCGAAGGCATCCGCGTCAACACGGTGAGCCCCGGCGCGACCCGCACTGAGATGCCCGATGCCGCTGTGCTCGAAGCTGCCGCGGCCGAGATTCCAATCGGCCGCGTCGCTGAACCCGAGGAGATCGGAGAGGCGATCGCATGGCTTCTATCCAATCAGGCTAGCTACGTCGCCGGCGCCTATCTACGCGTCGGCGGAGGCAAGCCGGGCTAAAGAAGTTCGTTCCCGGTCGGCATTCGCCACACCAAGGAAGGAGCGCCCCTCTGGCGATCGGAGTAGGAAGAGATGATGAACAGGGCAGATCTGTTTGGAACGGCCATGGCGTCGCTTCTGTGGCCCGCGCCATAAAGGCGTTGACTCTACAAGGTAGTGGAGTTCGCACGGGGACAGTTCGAACGCACGATAAGCCAGCGGTTTTATCGTCGGTTTCTCCGCAAAGGAGGCGTGGCGCAGTCCTCCCCGTGGGATAGAAGCAGCAATGGGCACACGGTATTACGAAGCCGAAGACGGGTGCCGCCAAACGCGTCGTCAGGCGCTTCCACTATGTCAAAGCTTTTACATTACCGATGCCAGCTCTGAAGGAGGCGTGCAGGATTGGGAGCATGGGAATTTCGAGAATCTCTCAAGTTAGCGCGAAAGGCTTTCGACGGTCCTTAGCCCTCGCGAACATCTTGCTCCTTCGCGGCACACCTTCGTGCCGTTCTTAAAAGCCCTCGATGGCGGCCATATTGTTGGTTCGAAACGCCGCGCCGATTTTGCGCCTAGCCGGGATAAAGGTAGTGCAGCAATGGACCCACTCGAAGCTAGAGCGATTCGATCAGCCCGACGAGACACGTCTAGCCGGAGCGTTGGTAGTAGGAAGCGGAACTCGCGATCGACCCGCAGGACACTTCGCGATAGTCGCCTTGGTTGCGCATTGATCGCTTTCTGTACTGCTGAAGGGGGGCGATGTCGGAACGCGTGATGTTTCAGAACCGAGCGCTCGGAGCTCAATCCTCTAGCGCGAGCCGAATCGCGGTGTTCTCGTCAAAGCGTTCTCGGTAACGAATGTTAGTGTGACCGTCTTGAGGCCCTCATCGATGAGTGCGCCTTCGATCATCAGCCTGTTAATCGCATCGCGTGCTGGCGTTGTGCTCACGCCAAGCCCAGCCACTGCAGACCTGACCGTCAGCTTCGCGGTGGGTAAAAGGAGACCGCCACGATGACATGCCTGAGCCGCTCGTAGGTGCTCAGGTGGATTGGCTCACGATCGGGGTGACGACCTCGCTGTCAAGTGCCACTGCATTCTTTTCCTTCTGTTGCTTGATGCGTCAAATAGCGAGAAGCGCGAACGCCAGTTCTCCTTCGCAAGCTATTTGATGCCCTGCGAACAATTTTAGGCTGTGCGATCGCGGAGGCGGCGCCAGCGACAGGCTGCTGCTTGCCCCAGGAAAAAACACGTGATTGGAAGCAACGCCCAGAACATAGCCCTTGCCCGCCTCCCGCAGCAGGGTTTCGATCTCGCCCGCGCCATACACGCTGTCCGCCGCCACGAAGGAGAACGGCACCTAGGCGGCGATCGCGCCAGCAATCATGCGACGCGTGATTCTTGGGGCTTCGTCGCAAAGTCCACATCGCTTGGTACATGCGCGGCTTTGAGGCGAGCGGGTTCCTCCGTCCATTCCTTCGGGGGATAGAGCGCGCGATCGATAAAGGCATGGCCATGCCGCGACACATAGGAAGCGAACACTCCGATCTGGCAGTTGGTGATCTAGCCCGCCGAGCCAGCGCACTGGCGTGCGACCCCGCACGAGGTCTTGCCCTGTTTCAAGAACCCGGCCTCATCGACGACCAGAACCGCGTCCTCATCGCCGAGCGTTTCCGGCGCGTACTCACGCACAATGTCGCGTAACGCGTCGGCATCCCACTGCCCCCGACCCAGCATCGCCTGCTGGCGCCACGGGTCTGTATCGCCGGCCGCTTCCGCCCCATCCAACCCGTCTCGCGCTGTTCGTTGCCCAACAGTCCGTCGAGAAATTGCCCCGCCGAGGCCCCGACCCGCTCCTGCGTAAACAGCGGACGGGTGCATTGCTTGGCCTCTAGCAACGACAAAGCCCAAAGCGTCAGCGTATCTTCAGCCGAAGCGCCAATCATCAGATCCCGAATCATGGTCACCTATGGATTCAGAACCTTCAATAAAAAAAGCAACAATAACGCTAGATTAATCAACGCGCCTGGAATTGCATCCTGCCGGTCATGCGGTGCCTCCTCTGGCGATGTGCAATCGCAGTGGGAGGTCTGATCGGGCTTGTTGCACTCTACGTCGAGGTCGTACTACGTGCGCGCAGCAACTCGACGCCGCCCATCAAAACGAGCGACAGGACGACCATGACAGTCGATGCGGCTGCAATGACCGGTGTCAGGTTATAGTCGATGTCCTCGAAAAGCTTGCGCGTGAGCGTCTTTCCTTCGATGCCGGAGATGAAGAAGGCGACGGTCGTTTCGTCGAAGGAGGCGACGAAGGCGAAGACCGCGCCAGCAGCAACGCCCGGAGCAATATTGGGCATTACGACATGGACAAAGCTCTGGGCTCGCGAAGCGCCGCAGTTGAGCGCCGCGAGTTCTAGGGTGGGATCGATGCGCTGGAGCGCCGCCGTCGCGGTCAGCAGGATATAGGGCACCGACAGCATCGTATGGGCAATGGCAAACCCGACGAAATTGCCGGTGAGGCCGAGGGGCGCGAAGACGAGATACAGTGCGACCGCGAGCGCGATATGCGGGACGATGAGCGGGGCGAGTGTCAGCGCATGGATCGCCTGGGCCGCCGGCAGCTTGCCACGCACGATGGCAATTGACGCCAGCATCCCGACGATGGTTGCCGCCGCTGTCGTGGCCAGTGCGATGCGCAGGCTGAACCATGTTGCGTTCATCCAGTCCCTGTCGCCGAAATAGATCTGGTACCATTTTAGCGTCAGGCCTTTTGGCGGGAATTGGATGTAGGAAGCTTCGCCGAGTGACATCGGCACGACGAGCAGAGTGGGCAGCAGCAGGAAAGCCAAGACGAGAGCAACCAAAAGATTGAGAAGGCACCGTCCGAGCGGCAGGGACCGTATCCGTTCCATCCTCCTGCGGGCGGAGCCACCGTACGTGAAGAAGGTAGAGGTTGTGAGCGGCATATCAGGCGCCCTTTCCGAAACGCAGGAATCGCTTGAACGCCCCGACGAGGGCGAGCGTGACCGCGAGCAGCAGGCCGGTAAGAGCTCCGGCGAAGGGCCAGTTCAGCATATCGGTCGTCTGCTGGCCAATCAGTGTGGCGATGGTCAGGTTTTGCGGACCGCCCACCAAGGCCGGAGTGATGTAGAGGCCGAGCGAAAGAATGAATACCATGATCGCGCCCGCATAGAGTCCGGGCAAGCTGAGGGGAAGTGTGACGGAAACAAAACTCCTCCAAGAACTGGCACCGAGATTGCGCGCAGCGCGATCGAGCTCCGGCGGGATGGACTTTATTGAAGAGAAGGTCGGCAGGATCATGTAGGGTAGGAGCACATGTGTCATCGCTAGGATGACAGCGCCCTCAGTGTAGATCAGCCGGAGGGGCTGGTCGATCAGCCCCCAACTCTTGAGCGTGCTATTGACGATCCCGTGGCGTTGAAGCAGCACGATCCAGGCATAAGAACGCACCAGCACGCTCGTCCAGAGCGGGACCAGAACGCAGGCCCCGACCAGCATGGCGGCGAGTCCCTGCAGACGGGCCATCACGATTGCGACCGGATAGCCGAGCATGACGGCAGAGATCGTGACGACCGCCGCGGTCCGGACCGTTCGCAGAAGAATGCGTAGAAAGATCGGCTCCTGCGCGATCCTAAGATAGTGTTCGGCCGTGGCCCTCGGCGCGAAGACGCTGCCCAGAAGCAGTTTGCCGATGGGCAGGAGGAAAGCGAAACCGAGCAGCAAGACAAGCGGCAAAGCGAAACCGAGCGACAGGCCACGCGAAAGCTGCGCGGCGTGCGATTTGTCGGACGAGGTATTGGCCGAGAATTCCATGCTCAGACCTCGCGCGGAAACAGGCGGACGGCTGTCGTATCGATTGTAAAATGAATCCGGCCTCGCCTCGGCTCATTGTAGGCGCGAGAGTCAGACGGTACCAGAATTTGTAGCTGCGTTCCGTCATCGGTTCGCACAATCAGCTTGCGGTGCGAGCCGAGGAAGACGGACGTCTCGATTTCGCCGGAAATCGAGCCCGCAGAGGTCTCCATGACAGCGATGCTTTCGGGACGCGCGGCGATCCGAATTGGCTGCCCCGTAACAAGCGCTGTGCCGGGCGCGAGCTGCGAGCGCGGGATTCCGACGATGACGCCAGCGACAAGGATATACAGTCGAGCTCCGTCGATTGCCTGCACGTAACCGTTGAGAAAGTTCATCTTGCCTATGAAGTCGGCGACGAAGCCGCTGTTGGGGGCATGGTAGAGCGCTGTTGGGCTACCGACCTGCTGGATTTTACCTTTGTCCATCACTGCAATGCGATCTGACATCGTCAGCGCCTCTTCCTGGTCATGAGTCACGTAGATGATCGTGATCCCGAGCCTCTCATGCAGCTTCTTGATCTCGATCTGCACTTCCTCGCGCAGCTTCTTGTCGAGCGCGCCGAGAGGTTCGTCCATCAACAACACCGGTGGCTCAACTACCAGCGCACGCGCCACCGCGACGCGCTGCTGCTGACCGCCGGAGAGCTGGCCTGGCATCCGGGCATCATAGTGTTGCAAGCGTACGAGCGCGAGCGCGCGCTCGACGCGGGGGCCAATCTCCTTTTTGAGCACGCCGCGCATTCTGAGTGGAAAGGCAACGTTCTGGGCGACGGTCATGTGCGGAAAAAGGGCGTAGCGCTGGAACACCATACCGATTGCGCGCTGATTAGGCGCGACGTGCGTGATGTCTCGCCCGCCCACGGCGATGGACCCAGACGTTGGCGTTTCGAATCCGGCCATCATCATCAACAATGTGGTCTTGCCCGAACCTGATGGGCCTAGAAGCGAGAGGAACTCGCCAGCCCGAACGTCCAAGTTGATCCCATCAACGGCGACGACCGAGCCGAATCGCTTGGTGATGCCGCGAAACGCGATCGTCCCGCTGTTGATGGGCACTTGGCTGGAGTCCCGGGAGTACACGCTGTTCAACATCTAGCTGACGATGGTGAGTGATGCCGGAGAGTACTTGGAACCGTGATAGACTGACAGGCTAGGTCTGCTTTTTTGTCGTTCGGTGTATCATTCATGATAGAATTTCACGCTCGCCAGCAACCGCACGGACCGCAACCGCGCACGCTGGGACAATGTGTTTAGCGAACGGGTGTGGTGCAGCGTTGCCCTGCCATCGAAGCTTATCAAGCTGCTAGAAATGGTAGTTTATGGTCTCGTCGGATGATGCGAACTAAGTTGACCATACGGTTTGCAAGCTTCCAGAAGAGGAGGAAGTTTGTGATGCATCTTACGACGTCGGCCGGCGTGCTGATTACGGGGATTGCCCATCATCGCTGTTTAGCAGGAGATGAGGTCCAGAATGTCCATTATAGATAAGGGGCTCGTATTTGTTGGCACCAGGGGACTCGCAACCCGCTGCATTTTGTTTATCATCGAAACCTGCGGAAAAGGTGCAGTCTCGGCAATTCTCGGTGCAAACCGAAACGAGAAAACGTGGTGGAGCGACGAAACCGCCGAAGAGCTTTGGGAAGTCGCAGACCGATATGGAATACCGTATTTCGAGTCAATCGACGACATTTCCTGCCAAGGAAGCTTTCTTGTTAGCGTGATTTGGCCCAAGATATTCTCCGCTCATACTCTTGCGCGCTTTGAACAAGGAGGAATTAATCTCCATCCGGCTCCATTGCCCCAATATCGCGGTAGTTTTACGCGGACGCATGCCATACTCAATAACGACAAGAGCTTCGGAGTGACCGTTCATTACCTTTCCGAGCTGGCTGATAGGGGCGATATTATCGGTGAGTTACAGTTCCCCGTGTTGCCCTTAGAGACTGCTCTCTCTCTAGAAACCAGAGCCCAACACTATGCATACGCGCTTTTCTGTGAGGTGTGGCTGCGCCTATTAGATGGATCCGTTACACGTCAATCTCAGGCCGCGCAGATAGCTGACGGTAAGCGCGAGCCGCGCTTCTATTCCAAGCGCATGATGTCCGAGCTCTTGGATTCGGCGGACATTCCTCGCAGCGCCGAACAACTCAACCAGCTCTACCGTGCCCTGTTTCTTCCTCCACGCATCACGCCACCCAAGTGGCTCGTTGAACGGGTTCAGGCAAATGGATGGCTAGGCATCCATTCCGGTAGCAATTCCGAGGCTTAGGTTCGAACGCGACGAGAAGCTCTGGTGCTTCCGGGCTCGCCCTCTTACCACGACGCTTCGCCAACATAGGACGATCTCGCCTCAATTGTGCAAAGCTTGCGCTTTGCGGACAAGCGACAGTGAGTTTGCTAGGCAGCCTTCTCTATACCGCGCCGGTCTTCTGCGCATACTCCCAGGAGGCCTTTGACAGCGGCATGGTGCGCTTGGCTGACTCCGGCGCCTTGGCGTTGGCGGCGGTGCCGTCGCGGACGCGGCCGGCGATGCCCTGGGTGATGCCGGCGAGACGGAACAAATTGTAGGCGAAATACCAATTGAGATCAGGCACCGTCATCTGCGTGACGTTGCAATAGATCTGCGCGGCCTCTTCCAGGCTCGGGATGTGGAGCGCCTTGAGGTCGGCACCCTCGAGGCCCGGCATGATCCATTGCATCAAGAGATAGGTAAAGTCGGCCATGGGATCGCCGAGCGTCGACAGCTCCCAGTCCAGCACGGCCTGCACGCGCGGTTCCGTCGCGTGGAAAATCATGTTGTCGAGGCGATAGTCGCCATGGACGATCGAGACGCGCGCCTGCTCCGGCACCGTCTTCGGCAGCCATTCGGCGACCTTCTCGAACTCCGGAATGTGCTGGGTCTCGGAAGCCCGGTATTGCTTGGTCCAGCGGTCGATCTGGCGGGCAAAGTAGTTGCCGGGCTTGCCGAAGTCGCCGAGCCCGATCGTAACAGGATCGAACATGTGGAGCTTGGCCAGCGTCTCGATCTTGCTGGTGAAGATCTTGCGGCGCGCATCGTTGTCCTGGCTCGGCAGCGTCGGATCCCAGAACACGCGGCCCTCCTCCATCGACATGATGTAGAAGGCCGCGCCGATGACGCCGTCGTCCTGGCACAGCGCATAAGCGCGCGCGACCGGAAAGCCCTGCTTTCCAAGGGCCGCGATGACGCGATATTCGCGGTCGACCGCATGCGCCGAGGGCAGCAGTTTGCCGAACGGCTTGCGGCGCATCACGTAGGAACGCTTGGGCGTGTCGAGGCGATAGGTCGGGTTGGATTGGCCGCCCTTGAATTGCAAGACGACCAGCGGGCCCTCATAGCCTTCGACGTTGTCGCGCATCCAGGCTTCGAGCCGCATCTCGTCGATACGATGCCGCTCCTCGACCGGCTTGGTGCCCGAGAATTCTTCGTCTTTCCTGACGCCGTCAGCCACGATGACGCTCCCTCTTCAGTCCTGACCATTTCAGGTCGAGCATGATCCTAATCGGTAACCGCTGACGCACTTGCGTCAAGCGGTCATTCCGAATGGGACCATGCCCTGTCTCTTCAAGTCGGGAGCGCCGCCTGGCCCTCCCTCTTAGTGACCGGTAGAGTTTGCATACTTCCGAAGTTCGAGCCTGGCAATGGCGCGGTTGTGCACCTCGTCCGGACCGTCGGCGAGACGGAGCGTGCGGATGTGGGCGTAATCCTTGGCGAGGCCCGCTTCGTCCGACACGCCGGCACCGCCAAAGGCCTGGATCGCCTCGTCGATGATCATCAGCGCCATGTTGGGCGCGGCCACCTTGATCATGGCAATCTCGGCCTGCGCAGTCTTGTTGCCGACCTTGTCCATCATGTCGGCCGCCTTGAGGCACAGAAGACGCGTCATCTCGATGTTGGTACGCGCCTCGCCGATGCGCTGCTCCCACACGCTGTGCTCGACGATCTTCTTGCCGAACGCGGTGCGCGAGGCGAGCCGCTTCACCATCTTCTCCAGCGCCTCCTCGGCCTTGCCGATCGTGCGCATGCAGTGATGGATACGGCCCGGACCGAGACGGCCCTGCGCGATCTCGAAGCCGCGGCCTTCGCCGAGCAGGATGTTCTCCTTCGGCACGCGCACGTTCTCGAGCAGCACCTGGGCATGGCCGTGCGGCGCGTCGTCGAAGCCGAACACCGGCAGCATCTTCTCGACCTTGATGCCTGGCGTGTCGAGCGGAACCAGGATCTGCGACTGCTGCTGGTGCTTGGCCGCCTTGAAGTCGGACTTGCCCATCAGGATCGCGATCTTGCAGCGGGGATCGCCGACGCCGGACGACCACCATTTGCGGCCGTTGATGACGTAATGGTCGCCGTCGCGCTCGATGCGGGTCTCGATGTTGGTGGCGTCGGACGAGGCGACCGCCGGTTCCGTCATCAGGAAGGCGGAGCGGATCTCACCGTCCATCAGCGGACGCAGCCATTTCCGCTTCTGCTCCTTGGTGCCGTAGCGGATGAACACTTCCATGTTGCCGGTGTCGGGCGCGGAACAATTGAACACTTCCGAGGCCCAGGTGATGCGGCCCATCTCTTCCGACAAAAGCGCGTATTCGAGATTGGTCAGTCCCGCGCCGCGGAATTCGTCGTCCTCATGCTCGCTCGGCGGCATGAACATGTTCCAGAGGCCTTCGGCCTTCGCCTTCTTCTTGAGGTCCTCGAGGACGGGGATCACCTTCCAGCGGTCGCCGCTCTTGTCCTGCTGATCGTAGATCGGCACCGCCGGGCGCACGTGCTTGGCCATGAAGGACCGCACGCGATCGAGCCATTCCTTCTGCTTGGGCGAGATAGTGAAATCCATAAGAGCCTCCTGAACTTAAGAATGTGGCCCGGTTGTTGTTCTCCATTATTTCCTAGCCGACAAATCTATACTCACCGAGAGTTGCAGGTTGCCGAACATACACTGAAGAATGCCCTTGACCCAGGCTGAGATACCAATCGCTTTTGTCGTTCAAGGAGCAGAGTAAGGGCACTACAGCCCGTCACTTGGAGCCCGTGGCGAAGACATCTGCTACACCGACCTCTGGCCAGTGCGCGATCGTTTCTGATCACCTATACATCGCGCGGCGCTTCGATCTAGCCAACCCATCTGACTTAGTAGCTGCACAAGTGACGTCGGTAGTGTTTGGTAGCCGGAGCAGACGGGGGAGCTGTCCGCAATGCCTCGCGCTGCATCTTAAGTTCGGCCGATTTTGTTAGACCTCACCTTGCACCGCGCTTATCGAAGGCGACTGGTTCGGAGATGGAATGGAGAATGCAATGCAGCAACAAAATGTGCTCTCTAGTGGTGGTCGGCGGACCGGACACTTTCGTAACACCGCCTACGTGATCGAGGAGAGCAGGCGTTATTTCGATGCGGCGCACGCGGCTGGTCTCATGGGTATCCATGGACGCTCAACGATCGGACGGGCTTTTGCTTTGGGTTGCGGCCCGCTTGACAGCCGACCACAGGTACTTGATTTCGTGCGATGCTCCTACTTGGGCCTCGATAACCATCCCGTAGTCATCGATGGTGCGATCGAGGCGATAAAGGCGCACCGATCATTGCACTGGTCCTGCGCGCGAACGCGGCTCAATTTCGACCTCCTGGCGGTACTTGAAGCAACTCTGTCAGATATGTTCTGCGCGCGCGTGCTTACCTATTCCACCGTCATGCTCGCCAATTTAGGCGCAATGCCCCTCCTTGCATCTGGCCAACTAACGGGCGGACGGAAACCAGTCGTAGTATTCGATCGCTTTGCGCACGTCTCGCTCGCCTATCACAAGCCCGTGGTTGCCGATGAAACACGGGTCGAAACGGTTGCACACAACGACATCGACGCTCTCGAACGCCTGTGCCGCCAAGAGCCGGTGGTGGCTTATGTATGCGATGGAGTGTACTCCATGGGAGGCCATTCGCCGATCAACGAACTGCGTCAACTTCAGGAACGCTATGGGCTCTTTCTTTACATCGACGATGCACATGGCACATCGCTATTTGGACGGCACGGTGAAGGATTTGCTCGCTCCCAGTTTCCTTCCGGGCTCGGTGACCGGACGATCATAGCCGCCTCACTGGGCAAGGGGTTCGGCGCATCAGGCGGCATGTTGATGCTCGGGACTTCCGATCAGGAGACTTTGTTCCGACGGTATTCCGTCCCCTACGCGTTCTCGGTGCCTCCCAACCTAGCGGCAGTTGGAGCGGCGCTTGGCTCGTGCAAGATTCACCGTTCGGAAGAACTCGGTCAGCGGCAGAGGCGCTTGGCGCAACGCATAAAACTCTTTGATCGTCTCATGGTAACTGCGGAGCAAGGCAATTCACTTCCGATCAGAATGATCGCCACCGGATCAGAAGCCAAGGCCATTGCAATCGCAAGAGAGCTTCTAGATGCCGGGCTCTATACGTCGGTGACGTTCTTCCCAACCGTTGCGCAAGGAAGAGCGGGGATACGAGTGTGTATTACGGCCGATCATGAGGCTCGCGATATAGAGCGGTTATGCGACTGCGTCTTGGAAAGAATCGATGACATGACCGTCGGCCCCCATACGGACCGGCCCTTTCCGTGATAAAACGGTGACGCTCGGGCGAAATAGTTCGTGCACGCTCTATGCACAACATGAAGGCTCGCTAGCTCCCCGATCGTTCTTGAACTTCGACGCAGGTGACTACTTTCCAGGCCACGGTCATTGGCGATTCATCGCCGAAGGTGAACGCTCTCAGAGCTTGTCCCCGTCCCGCCCGGACGCACGAAACGCAAACCACCCACGTCGCTGCTTGTAACCGCGTCATCCTCCGCGCATCGATAACGTCCGATTGCGCAACGGGCGATGATTTGTGGCCGCAGCATGGTTGGAACTTTGGAGTCATGATGGGAATACTGTCAGGTCTGCGAGTCGTTGAGATCGGAAGCTCGGCTACGACAAGTTATTGCGCACGATTGCTTGCCGATTTTGGCGCCGATGTTCAGAAAGTCGAGCCGCCCCTAGGCGACCCACTTCGCCGCAGCGCGCCACTGACGCCGAGGGGCCAAAGCGCGTGGTTTGCGTTCCTGAACTTTAACAAGTCAAGCGTGATCATCGACCCGGACGACCAACACGCGATGACGAAGTTAATGGCATTAATCGAAAACTGTGACATTCTGATCGACGGCCGCGATGTCGATCCCGCAGATTGCCGGTCCATTGATGTCGAGACGATCCGGCAACGTCGCCCCAGCTTGATCTGCATCGAAGCGAGCTGGTTCGGCAGCGGGGGACCCTACGCAGGATTCGCAGCAACTGATTCGACAGTACGTGCTCTAGCCGGGCTCATCAAGCTGGTCGGACCGGTTGAGGGTCCGCCGTTGTACGCTCCGGATTTCCAGGCGGGCATTTTTGCAGGCCTTTGGGCCTTCATCGCCGTGGCATCTTCGATTGTTGCGCGGACGCAGGGAGGGGCAGGCCGGTCGTGGTCGGTCAGCATTTTCGAAGCGAACCTCGCTCTCAGCGAGAATCATATGTTCGAAGCCGATGCTCGGGGCGAAATGACACGTCGGATCGGCATTAATCGCTTCTGGCCAATGTTTCCGGCAGGCATCTACGAGACCAAAAAGGGATGGCTCGGAGTTACAACGTTAACGCCCGCACAATGGCGCTCGTTCTGCGATATGCTCGGTCTATCGGAGTTACGTGACGACCCAGGTCTGGTGCTCAGCGCAGATCGCTTGCCATACATAGACCAGATCGAAAGACAGTTTCTGCCGAAGCTTAAAGCCCGGACGGCGCAGGAGTGGTTCGTAGAGGGACTGCAACGGAAGATTCCGATCGTGCCGGTACCCGAAATATCGGATCTGCTACTCGACACCGAGAAAAGCGCGCGTGGCGCGATTGTGCCTGTGTTGATCGGCGAAGAAGAGGGCATAACTGTTGGTTCGGTGCAGCGGCTGACCTTGACGAATCCCCGTCGAGGCGGAAAGGTTCCGGCTCCCGGTGAGCAGCAGGAGTTCGCAACCAGCCGAACAAATTCCTCCTTCGCAGTGGGTTCGCCTGGCTGCGTCGCTCCCAACAGGCACCCGTTGGCCGGGGTTCGTGTAATTGACTTCACGATGGGCTGGGCGGGCCCATTGTGTACGCGCACGCTCGCCGATCTTGGTGCAGATGTTATTAAGATCGAGGCCATCCAACATCCAGACTGGTGGCGCGGCGTTGACAGCCGGGCCGCTTACGTGGACGGTCAAATGTACGAAAAGGCGGTGCGCTTCTGTATCATGAATCGCAACAAGCGCGGTATCACACTCGACCTAAGGCGCCCGCAAGGCCTCGCTCTCGCCAAACAGTTGGTTGCGCGAGCTGATATTGTCGTTGACAATTTTTCTGTTGATGTCCTACGAAAGTTCGGGCTTGGTTATGACGTGCTTAAGGCGCTCAATCCGCGCCTGGTGATGATGTCGATGTCAGCCTTTGGTTCGAACAGCGTCCATCGCGATTGCCGGGCTTACGGATCGACTCTCGAGCAGGGATCGGGATTACCGAGTGTAGTCGGGAATCCCGGAGGGGCACCCACTATGAGCCACACCGCCTTCGGGGACCCGGTCGGTGGGCTCAACGGCTGCGCCGCGGTTCTGGTCGCGTTGATTCACGCCCGCACGAATGGCGAGGGGCAGTTCATCGATTTGGCGCAGATCGAATGTATGATGCCGTTCGCTGCGCCATGGATCACGATTCAGTCGATCGGCGGTCTCCCGCCGACAAGATACGGCAACCGACATCCTCAGTTTGTGCCGCACGGGTGCTTTCGGTGTGCGGGTGTGGACAACTGGATCATGGTAGCCGCGACAAATGACGACATGTGGCGGAGGCTCGCACTTCTTATTGGGCGGTCAGACTGGGCCACCGATGCGTCGCTGAAATCTGCAGAAGGTCGCCGGGCTGTTGAGGACGTCATTGAGACAAGTATCGCAGCCTGGACGCTCACCCGCGATGCGGACGAAGCGATGTTTGAGTTGCAATCCGTCAAGATTGCTGCCGGCGTGGCGCGGCTACCAGTTGACCTGCTCAAGGATCAGCATCTTAGGTCGCGCGCGTTTTTCCAAAATATCCAACGCGCTTTCGTGGGCTTCCAACCGCAGCCGTCGATGCCGATTTGCGAAGGTGCAGGCCGTCCCTATGCAATCCGTACGCCGGCACCGACGCTGGGACAGCACAACGGAGAGATCCTGTCAGACTTACTCGGTCTCTCCGAGGCGAACATTGCTGAATTGCGGAGAGAAAGGATCATCGGTACGGCGATGCTCTCCGAACGAGAATGAGCGCAACGAAGCCCCCCGTCACAATCGTAATTAGGGATTATCCGTTCCCTTTATTTAGCCTTGAAGTGGAGTGGTCGTTGTCAGATCGTGAATGGATTGCGCTCCGAGCTCCTAAATCCGATTTGTGGTTGCGGATGTGATAGTTTTAATGGCGCAACATCTGGTTGGGAGTGTATTACGCCTGAAACGTTCCTGAATGCTAGGGTCTCTACCTAATTAGCGTTCTCTGTTTCCCTCGCGTCGAAGTGTTTCGGTGCGGACTTCGATGCGCAAAGGAATGTCTGGCTGAATGACGAGGAATGGGCTCAGATAGAGCCCCATCTGCCAACGAAACAGGCATGCCCAGTGCGCGATGATGATCGACGCATCATCAGTGGTATCGCTCACGTGCTTCAGTGCGGCGCACGCTGGCGCGATTGGCCCGCCCGACCGTTGCCGACACACGACGATCTACAACCTTTGCAATCGCCGTGCAAGCGTGGACATTGGCACGCGATCTTTGAAGCGCTCGCCCGCAACGACGCTGAGAGGACCAAAGCTCGCTAGCGTGCGAGTTGCCTGCATCTTTTTACTGACTGTGTGTCGAGCGCAAACTCGAGGCTTGATAGAACCGCCAGGAATGATCTAGCCGATTCGTAGGGAGCTTACCTCGAAGCGGTCAACGTTCGTACGTGAATGAGTACGGCTGAGCAGCCGCTGCTCCTCAGACTATCACGAGGCCAAGGCTATCATGACATGAACGATGGGATTCCCACCATGGGGCTCGCCGGCCTACGCTCCTCATGTAGTTCGTGAGTTGGTCCGAATATCGAGTTCGATCTCTCGTGTCAGCTCGATGATGCTCTCTGGATGGTGGCCGTTCTTGACAAGAGCATATTTCAAAGCTTGCGCGCGGCTGACAAAAAGGCCGCCAAAGGAGCCCTCTAGTTCGCGGGCAACCCAGTTACCGCGCCGGTTCCTGCCAACCACAATCAGCGGTACCGAGCCAGGCCTCGGAGGCTTCAAGAGCTGAGTCATCATGTCTCATCCGTGACCCGGCGGTTCAGGTTTGCAGTCGAGTTGCTAATAGTGATCACCGGCTTCCAAGTCGTGATCGAGATTGTGACGCTAGCTTGCATGACGGCCCTCAAGGATAGGTGTCCTCGAACATCGGATCGACTGCCTGCGGTCCATTAAGTGGTGGCTCTAGCCGACCGCCATAGAGTTCGGCTGCAGGATACGTCAAACCTGAACCGAGCTCTCCTACGAGTTCTGGCAGTCAACACGGAGGCCGAGGAGAATGCCTAACGGGTTTTGGCCTTGCCGCTGCTTTAGGGCGTCGATACGATCGATGCCTAGAGCTTCGGAATTACTAGGCGCTGTACGACCCAAAGAAGGTGGCCATTCGCCGACCGGCAGAACTTCGCAAACGAAAACGATAGAGATTAGCTGCCCTCTCGGACCCGTGTGTTCGGAATGGCGCTTACAGACACTTCGCGCCCGCTGTCTTTCAAAACGCATCGGCTCTGCACATGGCGCCGCACCGGCGCGCGACTTGTCAGTTTTTCTCTGCGATTCACATCTAGTGAGGCAGCAGACCCAATTGTTAGAAGTCACACCAGTCCATAGAGAGCTCAAGTCGGCTTTGGGCCTATGCCGCGGACAACCTGCCATCGAGCGGCGCGGTCCGCCGGGGGCTATGTCTATGCTCCGATCCAAGAGCGACCGACCATCGCCCATCCAGCTGGGTTAATGGGGATCCTCCAGGTCGACTGCTACCGCTATCGAAAGCTCGCCGAGCGGGGGCGACGTTAAGCCTGCATTCTGTTGGTCCATCCAACGTAAGTTCTACGAACTTGCCACCGCTGGCCCCGCGCTCAGTGCGGGCGAGGCGCTCAAGCATATCCCGTATTCCATGCCACAGAGAAGGACATCCGGGGCCACAGCGCCGATGAGCCTCCTCTCGTTCGTTTTTCATTCGGTTCTCACGACGAAGCGCTGAAGCTTGGCTGCTTCGGCATGTTTGGGCATGTTCAGCTACCTGCTCATTGATCGGGCCTACATTCGCGGGTCAACGAGTGGCTGCGAGCCGCAAGAAATTGTTGAGCAGCAGATACCCCCATTCGGTGAGTATCGATTCGGGATGAAACTGCACGCCGTAGGTTGGTTGATAGCGATGTGCGAGAGCCATGATCTCGCCTTCCTCGGACCGCGCTGTCACCATAAGGTGCGGGGCGGAGGCCGAGTCGAGCTTGATCACAAGCGAATGATAGCGACCGACGGAAAGTGGGGAGGGCAGTCCGTCGAATAACGGGCCCCCCTCATGCATTATGCGAGAGGATCGCCCATGCATGGGGCGTAGCGCACGCGTCACTCGTCCGCCGAAAACGCTTCCAATACATTGATGTCCGAGGCAAATCCCGAGAATCGGGATGCGTCCGGAAAGCTCGCGGATGACATCCATAGATATTCCGGCCTCGCTTGGAGTGCAGGGACCGGGAGAGATAACGATCGCGCGGGGATTAAGGTTGATCACGTCGGTGACGCTGATCGCGTCGTTCCTGACGACCTCGGTTGACTCGCCCAGGCGCTGAAAATGCCGGCCGATGTTGAAGACAAAAGAGTCGTAGTTATCGATAATGAGGATCACGGCGGACCAGGTACTTCAGCACCAAAAGCTTCAAAGATTCGCTGTGCCTTCGCGAGCGTCTCGGCGTACTCGGCTTGCGGATCCGACATCGCTGTTATCCCGCCTCCCGTATGAAACATGGCTTGATTGCCATCAATAGTTACGGTGCGAATCGCGATGTTGGTATCCATATGCCCGTTAAAACCAATGAAGCCGATTGCCCCGCAATAGACCTGTCGAGCCACTCGCTCGATTTCCGTGATGATCTCCATCGATCGCACCTTTGGCGCACCCGTGATCGAGCCGCCTGGAAAGCAAGCTCGCAGCAGCGTGACGGCGTCTTGGCTCTCTGAAAGTTCACCTGTGACGATCGAGACGAGGTGGTGCACCGACACATGGGATTCCAGGTTGCACAGCCCTGCAACTTCAACCGAGTGCGGCGTGCAAACCCGCGACAGATCGTTGCGCAGAAGATCGACAATCATGCAGTTTTCGGCGCGGTCCTTTTCGGACGCGACTAGGAGCTGCGCGCGGTACTGGTCCTCCGCGGAATCATTGCTTCGCGCTATCGTGCCCTTGATGGGGCGTGTTTCGACGTTTCGTGCGTCGAGCTTCAGGAAACGTTCCGGTGAACTTGAGGCAATGGTGAGCTCGCCATAGCGCAACAGGGCCGCAAACGGCGCGGGATTGAGGGAACGCAGCCGGCAGTAAAAGCTAATCGGGTCGAATGAGGTCGGCATCCTCGCAGTGAAGCGCTGCGCGATGTTCGCTTGAAAGATGTCTCCCGCTAAAATGAGGCCGATGACGCGCTGTATGGCCGCGATGTAGTCGTCAAGGCTGAAGTTGGACTGCCATGCGCCTAATGTGCTAGGGAGTTCCTTTAGAGCTGGCGTCGGTACCTCAAGTAAGGCGGCGAACTGATTGGCGCGCCTGCGCGCGCGCTCCAGTCGAGGCGCAGGCTCCTGAGCCGGCCATCCAGTAGAAACGATCCAGCACTTGTGATCCCGATGGTCGAAGCTGATGACGACGTCATAGAAATGCAGGACACACTCGGGCAACGCGCGACCGGCAATTGCAGGTGCCGGCAATCGCTCGAGTGTCCTGTTTAGGTCGTAGCCCAAATAGCCGGCTGCACCTCCCTGAAAGGGAGGGACATCTGTTCGGTTCTGTTGGGGATATCTAGCGAGTAGACTGCGGAGAGCTTCCCACGGATTGCCCCCAAGAGCGACGCCGTCGCAACTCGCTTGTCCATTGTTGACCATGTAGCTACTGAATGGATCACAGGTGACATATGAGTAGCGTCCCAACTCGCTCCTGGCGGCGCTATCCAAAAAGGTCAGGTTTGGTTGATTTCCCAGACGCCGCATAGCAACGGCCGGTTCGATCCATGGAAGTTCGAGGACATGCATTTGAGAACCAGTTGCTCTGCTCTGTGAGAGGTGTTCTGTTCCATCTGGCCAGGCGATTTTTGCTGGTTGCTTTATCTGCAAGCGGTGCCTTAAGAGGCGCCCGGCATCTGAAGGAAAGTGCGATCAATCTGTTTTTTCGAGCTCGATTGCGTTCACTGAGCGCCCTTGAAAAGTGAAGTCCGGGCCGAATTTTCCCCGGTAAAGCTGCCTTAGCCTTCTCGGTGCAATCGGCGTCGATCGCGGATTGTCTGTGCCCTGCGACTCACGGGCTCGGTCTTGCTCCTTGCCCCGGCACAGGCCAGCTGTTTGTGAGCCTAAAGAGCTTGGAGCGGAAAAATCAGCCGAGACGAGCTCGCCATGGATATATTTCGAGGTTTTTCTTGTTTGTCGCAGAACTTCCTCAGGGGCTCCTCGTCAGAGCAACGAACTGGCTAAATTTCGAACTTGCCCCTTCGCCCGACGACCAAGAAGGGAGTGTTTGAGCAGCATTGTGTGGCGCCCGCAGTGTGCTTTGGCCTAGCCGTCTTTCAGGAGCCCGCATCGATTAGACACTATAGTCCGCCGCGAACCGTAGCTCCCGAAGAGGGCGCACACGCCTGATTGATTCCTGGTATAAAGGATGCCCCTTGTAAGCTGCGAGTTCGGCGTCGCTGTCGAATTCACCATAAACGACGACATCGATATCATTCCCGAGTGCATCGCTCTTGCGATTGCGGGCAATCTCCAGCCGACGTGGATGTGGGATTTTCGTGAGGATCGATAGACCTTCGATTATGCCCTCAATCTGAGCTTGGTCCTTGGCGGTGAACAACACGATGTGACGAATCATGGATGGTCGGCGATCCCGGGGAGTGTAGCTGGGCTTACTATCTCGAACGTGAGCTCGCTGCAATGGCGGCCGCTGGCGCGCAGCCCGCGGTTGGTGCTCGAGCTTTTGCTGACGAACGGCCGCAACATGATCTCGCTCAGAGTCGAAATCGATATTGCGTAGGGCTGTTTTCGCAGAAATCATGCAATCCGACTGCATTTCCGCCGTCTTTGAGCAAGAGTAGGCCTTTATACTTTTGCCCTCGAAAAAGCGCGGCTTCAATCGAGTTTCAGAGGGTTTCCTACCAAGCTGACAATGATGAATGCATGAATCCTGCCGCAGAAGCCAGGCACTACAATCGCGATAACAAAGGCCTTGTCCGCTTTGATTGGACGGTCATCGAGGTCGAAGCTTTGTATGGGCTGCCGTTTGCAGACCTGATATTCCAGGCGCAGAACGTTCATCGCGAGAGCTTCGATCCAAACCACGTCGAGGCCGCTAGCCTACTTAGCATCAAGACAGGGGGCTGTCCGGAGGATTGCGGCTATTGCTCCCAGAGCGCGCACTTCGCTACAGATCTGAAGGCCACCCGCCTGATGGATGGTGGCGATGTACTAGCCGCAGCAAAACGCGCCAAGAATGCCGGTGCAACTCGCTTCTGCCTGGCTGCGGCTTGGCGTAGTCCAAAAGAGCGCGATCTTGATCAGGTGTGCGACATGGTCAGGGCCGTGAAAGGTCTTGGCATGGAGAGCTGCGTCACGCTCGGTATGCTGACCGCGAATCAGGCGGCAAAGCTCTCTGAAGCTGGGCTCGACTTCTATAACCATAACGTCGATACCTCGCCTGAATTTTACGGCAGCATCATCAAGACCCGTACGCTAGCAGATCGCCTCGAAACCCTAGCGCACGTTCGCAGCGCCGGGGTCAAGATCTGCTGTGGAGGCATCATTGGGATGGGCGAGCGCATCGAGGATCGCCTCGGCATGCTCGTGCTGCTTGCAAATCTCCCAAGCCATCCGGAAAGCGTGCCGATCAACCTATGGAACGAGGTCAAGGGCGTCCCGGTCAACGAAACCGCGCAGCGTCCTGATCCCATCGCCGTGGCGCGCCTGGTCGCGACTGCTCGAATCATGATGCCGAAGAGCGTGATCCGGTTGTCGGCCGGACGGCAGTATATGACGGACGAACTGCAAGCTCTGTGCTTTTTGGCTGGCGCGAACTCAATCTTCATCGGTGATACGCTGCTGACGACAGAAAACCCCAAGTTGGATCGCGACGCGCACTTATTCGCGCGGCTCGGCATCACGTCTGAGCTTGCCGAATGAAACAGCGCAGGCGATCGAGGCGCTGACGGGCGGGTGTGAAGTGAACATCACCCTCATGAAGGGCAAAATCCATTGCGCTTCCGTGACCGAAGCCGATCTTCACTATGAAGGATCAATCTCGATTGATCGTGCGTTGCTGGACGCGGCGGGGGTCCTGCTCTATGAGCGCGTCGAGATCTACAATATGGATACGGGGGCGCGCTTTGCAACCTATGTCATCGAGGCACCGCGTGGGTCCGGTATCATCGGTTTGAATGGTGCTGCCGCACGGTTGGCGATGCCAGGAGACAAAATTACTGTCATTGCTTATGCATCCTTCGACGAAGCCGAAGCAGAGGTGTTCCAACCGCGCGTCGTGCTCGTTGACCGCAACAATGGCATTCTCGCCCGTTAAGACTTGAGTGGCATGTTCAAGCTCCTCGTCGGCGGCTATCGCCAAAAGGCCGGCAGCATCGGGTGGAGTGCGCAAGGAGCTCGTCGCAAATGGATAAATTCGGACCCTACGTCAAGGCCTTGCGCTCCCTGCAAGATGAAAACCGCTTGCGCGGTCTCAATTCGCGTGCCGGAATTGATTTTTCATCTAACGATTATCTGGCGCTTGCGAGTGCATCGCGTATGAAAAAGGCCGTCTTGGCGGCTATCGAACGTGGCACCCCGCTTGGTGCTGGCGGTTCGCGACTTCTGCGCGGCAATTGTGAAGAGCATGAATGCCTCGAGGCGGAAGCCGCCCAGTTCTTTGGCGCAGAGACGGCGCTGTTTTTTGCGAGCGGTTACGTCGCCAATTTTGCGGTCCTGACGACGCTCCCGCAACGGGACGATCTGCTCGTCCTCGACTCTCTGGTTCACGCCAGTATTCATGAAGGCGCGCGAGCTGGCAGGGCCGAGTTTCGGACAGCTGGCCATAACGATGTCGGAGCCATCGAAAGTGCGATTCGCGACTGGCGTGCGGATGGAGGAATGGGACGGGTCTGGATCGTCGCGGAAAGCCTTTACAGTATGGACGGCGATTTCGCCCCCCTCGATGATCTGGTCGCGCTCGCAGATCGCTACGACGCGTTCCTGGTCGTTGACGAGGCCCATGCTACCGGCGTTTACGGTGCGCTGGGCCGAGGGCTCGCCGGCCATTACGTTCACCGTGAAAATCTCCTGGTTGTACATACCTGCGGCAAGGCGTTGGGAGTGGCGGGAGCGCTTGTCACTGCTTCCGGTGTGCTACGCGACTTTATGATCAATCGTTGTCGTCCGTTTATCTTCGCGACTGCGCCATCACCCTTAATTGCCGTTGCCGTCAGCGAGGCACTATCCATCTTGCAGCGGGAGCCCGAGCGTCAGCATGGCCTCGCAAGGCTCGTTGCATTCACGCATCAGAAGATGGAAGCCCGCGGCGTGCGATGTCCCTCCAGCTCGCAGATCCTCCCATACATGGTCGGCGACAATGCTCATACGATGCGGCTCGCCTCTGCGATGCAGAATCGGGGCTTCGATATTCGCGGAATTCGGCCGCCCACAGTGCCGGCGGGGACAGCGCGTTTGCGAATTTCACTGACGCTGAACGTCAGCGAGGATGATGTGGTCTCCATGGTCGATGCCCTCGCTGAGGAGACGAAGGAGAAGGCTCGATGAGTTTGCGGATCGTGGTGACCGGAACAGATACCGGCATTGGGAAGACTGTGTTCGCCGCAGGCTTGGCCGATCTTATCGGCGCGAGTTATTGGAAGCCGATACAAGCTGGCCTCGACGGAGAAACCGATACCGAAACGGTCACAAGGTTGGCTCGTCTCTCAGCCGATCGAGTCGTGCCGGAGCTCTACCGCCTTCGAACATCCGCTTCGCCCCACCAGTCTGCCGAAGTGGATGGGGTTCGCATTGACGCGGCTTCCATAAGTCCGCCAGACACGGAAGGACGGCCTCTTGTCATCGAGGGCGCCGGCGGGCTTATGGTCCCACTAAGTGGGGATACACTCTACATCGACGTGTTTGAGCGGTGGCAGCTTCCGGTCGTGGTTTGCGCGAGCACAAAACTCGGTACAATCAATCACTCGCTGCTGTCGATTGAGGCTCTTCGAAGGCGGCAGATCACGATTCTGGGTGTTGCGTTCATCGGCGAACGCAACCCGGAAACTCAGACTGCCATTCGTGAGATTGGCCGCGTGCGCTGGTTGGGACGACTGCCTCTGCTTTCGCCGCTCACGCCAGAGGCGCTTCAGACGGCATTCAAGTCTTCATTCTGTGCTGACGATTTCAGTTGAAATGCCGACCCCGAGCTCGCCGATTTGGCATCCGTTTACGCAGCACGCGCTTCAAGGCGAGATGACAAGGATCGCGCGCGGTGAGGGGGCTTACCTTCACACCGCCGACGGCCGACATATCATGGACGCAATCTCGTCCTGGTGGGTCGTGACCCACGGCCATTGCCACCCACATATTGTCATCGCCATCCAGGACCAGGCGGGCAAGCTCAATCAGATCATCTTTGCGGGTTACACCCATGAGCCAGCCGAGGAGCTTGCGGCACAACTCCTGCAACTTACGCCGCCTGCTCTTGAGTACGTCTTCTTCTCAGATAGCGGTTCGACGAGCGTCGAAGTCGCGCTGAAGATGGCGCTCGGCTATTGGAGTAACATCGGCAAACGGCGGACTCGCATTGTGGTGATGCAACACTCCTACCATGGCGACACGATAGGAGCGATGTCGGTCGGAGCCCGTGGCGTGTTCAATGCACCCTATGAACCTCTGCTATTTGACGTCACGCCAATCCCGTTCCCGGCAACAGGTCGCGAGCGGAACACGCTGAGTGCATTATATTCAGTGTGCCAGGAGGAGATGCCGGCGGCCCTGATCGTGGAGCCTCTGATCTTGGGGGCGGGCGGAATGCTGATGTACCCAGCCTGGGTGCTGCGGGAGATGAAGCGGATCTGCGAAGACTGGGGCGTTCTCTTCATTGCAGATGAAGTCATGACGGGCTGGGGGCGAACCGGAACGCTGTTTGCGTGCGAGCAGGCCGACGTCACTCCAGATATCGCCTGTTATTCGAAGGGGCTCACTGGTGGATCGCTTCCGCTCGCAGTGACACTCTGTCGCGCTGATATTTTCGAGGCGCACTATTCGAAAGATCGCAATTTGACGTTCTTCCATTCGAGTTCATATACCGCGAACCCGCTTGCCTGCGCCGCCGCAAAGGCCAATCTGGATCTTTGGCAGAACTCAGATGCGCGCACGCGCGTGTCAACCCTTGCATCCATGCAAGAGCGCGCTATTCAGCCGTTTCAGGCAGATCCGCGCTTTGCAAACGTTCGTCCGACCGGCACCATCACTGCGCTTGATCTGAAAACAGATGACGCCGGCTATCTCGCCGGCATCGGTCCGAAACTGCAAGCCTTCTTCAATGACCGAAATCTTCTCCTGCGTCCGCTCGGGAATACGATCTACGTGATGCCACCTTATTGCGTTACAGCCGCAGATATTCATCAGATCTATGCCGCGATCAGGGAAGCTGCCGATCTGTTCGCTTGATGCACGGTGAGCAAGAACTGCGAAAGACTCGGAATGATCTCTTTGCGGTGAAGACCCTCAAGGAGAGTTGAAATATTGCAGGATTGGAGCGGCCAAATGCCGTTCATTGCATTATTCAGGATCAAAATAGCAGCTATAGGTGGGGAAGTTTGGCGCAACTGCTCTCAGAGGCGGCGCCAAGAAGGCGCGCATCAGGGGTCATTCTGCTGCGCCGGCTGCGGCTTGCATACCCGAGATCGGAATTGGCGACTCCGCACGTCGTGTGCGGGCGCTGTGACGTGGAAGTGGAGAATGCATGGGACTAATTTAGGTGGCGCCAATAGGAGGCAAAACATGCGCAATAGCTCTCACGGTTTCCATGCTGGAAGGTGCTGCGCTATTTGTAGCGGGAAGTTCGGGCTGATCCGCTACTACTGCTGGCGAACGGCGCTTTGCTCCAAAAGGTGCGTCGACCGCTTCAAGTCGCGGCGGGAGGGCGACCAAAAATGGTTGCGCTGGTTGCGAGCAGCTTGACAGCTGCCACTAAGTGAGCTCCGTTGGATAGTGCCTTAGCCGGGCGATGCCTAGCACGACATCACCCGATAGGCCAGGGAGTTTAGCGAGGCGCTTTCAAGGGTGGTGTGAAAACTAAGTGACACGGAGCACGGCAACAATCATCGGTTCCAATGCTAGAGGCTAAAGAAGCGCGCTACGGCTAAGTGGCCATCCGGCCGACCTTGCGCGACCGCCTCCAATGATGCGCTCACATCGCACTATTTCTTTTGGCTTCTCTCGCATGGATCCCGTTCGCCTGATAGGTCTGTCTGCAGGACGGGACACTTCCTGACCGACGGACAGGGACGGGTGTGATGCTGGGAGAAGCAGCTTTCGACTCGTTCTTCGGCATTTGCCGCAGACAGGCTGCGAGTTGAGCGGCTATTATGGTATTGGCCACGAATGGCTTGCGAACTCTAGCCGGCCGCCCACACTCTCCGGCACTCGCATCGATCAGCCTTGCCGAGGTGGGCGGGCAAGGAGGCCATAGGAACTACTGCTGAAGCGGCAGAGTCGGGTCTTCGAAGTTGGTCTGGCCGCATTGCGCAGTCTGTCGGATGGCGATCATCGACCGCCTTGCCCGATTGCATTCGACGCTCGGGAAAGGCATGGCGGCCTCCGGTGAACTCCATGCGCACAGGATAGATCGTGGGTGGAGCTATGGCTTGAGCGGGGTGCCATGTCCGACCGATTTTCAGTTTACAAAGTCTCGCTTGAACGTTGCCGTCGAAGGTGGTCGTGGTCCATCTCCACGACGAATGGCTCGTTGGTCATGACGGGAACGCAAGGCAGCCGAGCCGCGGCGCGCTATGAAGCCAACAAAGCTCTCTTCCTGTTGTTGCAAAGTGCGCCGTATCGACGGCGGCTTCCGTGTGGTTCGGGCAAATAAAACTGTATCGTCGCGCTTGGAAGGTGCCTTGATCGATGCTTCCGCATCGGGAGGTGAAGCCGCTCTCGTCTTCTAAAACGAAACTCTTTCCTTGTCCGGTCCAACGATCAGTGTCGCAGGATTTTCCACGCATGAGCCACATTTCAGAGTCGCCTTTGCAGGGCGTCACCGTTCGCTCCTGCAGCAATGGAAAACGGAGGGACGCACCATCGCGATGACGACGGCTTACGATGCGGTCACGGCCGCATCGCCGACACAGCGGGCGGTATCATTCTCGTCGCTGATAGTATCGGCAATGTCTGCCCGGGACGCCCACGATACGCTTCCCGCCAGCGTGGCAATGATGAATCATCACCTGGCAGCAGCCTCGCGCACAAGATCTCGCGCCCTGGTGTGGCTGACATGCCGTTTCTCAGCTTTCATCTCAGTCTCGACGAGACAACATGCGCTGCCGGAGGTTTTCTACAGCGGGGTGGCGGAGCCGTGAGACTCGAGGGCGGCGCCAAGCGTCTGGGGATCGTGCGCGCTTTGGTGATTGCGAAATCCCGGTGGGGCATCTTGGTCTTACCCCTCAGAGCGTCTTTGTCATGGGGCTTCAAGGTACAGGGAAGGACAAGAGCTGAAGCGTTACGTCTGCATCGATGATGCTCACCGTCCAGGAGGCCGGCTGCCTCGCTTTGGTTCTCGAGGGCATCCGGCCGAGTTCGCGGAAGGCGCATGCACTGACCATGCCCCACCATCGGAATTGCGGCCGGGCTAGGCTGGTCCGGCCAGGTGCTCGTACTCCACGACGTCTTTGGGTTGGTCGAAGGTAAAAAGACGAAAATTCGCCCGCGCCTACGCGAATAAGGAGGTTCTACAGGAGGCGCTGATACGCGCTGAGCGGTCGATGTCCGTCAGGGCACATTCCCTGGGGCAGGAATGCCATCGGCTTCCCGATGAGCTCCGCGCGGCCATTGCGAACTGGAAGGCTCCAACACGCACGGAGTGAGGACGATATGCAAACAATAGAACTGAGTAGGATGACGAAAGTGCAATGTACAGGCCCGGCCAATGCCGGCGATCAGGTCCTAGAGCCCACTCAGAGGGAGCGGTTATGCAGAAATTGGAGGGTAACCGGCGCTGGCGCGCGGAATCTGAGCGTCGATATGTTGTTGAATGCATCAAATCAGTGCCAAGAGCGCACTAGGGTTCAGACTCAATTGAGCCAATATGCGACGAGAGCGGCGAGATGAACAGCGGCCAAAAAATTACGGGCGAGCTTGTCATATCGCGTGGCGATGCGCCGGAAGTCCTTGAGCCTGCAAAAGCAGCGTTCGATGACATTTCGTCCTTTGTAGGCGCGTTTGTTGAAGCGATGGATGACGACACGGTTAGACTTATTGGGGATTACAGGCTTGGCGCCGCGAAGAATGATTTCGCCGCGAAGCTTGTCGCCATCATACCCTTTGTCGGCGAGGAGCACGCTCATGGGTGGCGCGAGCGCCAGGACATCGTGAGCCGCAGTGATATCAGCATCCTGGCCTGGAGTCAGATGCAGGACGACCGGCCGGCAGAGCGGATCGCTCAGCGCATGGATTTTTGTCGTGCGGCCTCCGCGCGAGCGGCCGATTGCTTGATTGTGCTCCCCCCTTTTCCGCCGGAGGCACACCGGTGAGCTTTAATCGAGGTCGAGTCGAGCGACAGTACGACGCCGTCTTCGCCAGGCTTGGCCAGCGCTTCGAAGATTGCGCACCATCGTCCTCGCTTGGCCCAGCGATTGAAGCGATTGTAGATCGTCGTGTAAGGGCCGTATTCACGTGGACAATCACGCCATCGTGCACCCGATTGCAGCATGTGAATGATGCCGCTGACGATGCGTCGGTCGTCGTCCCGATCCGGCCCCGTCAGTCCCCTCGGCAGGTGCGGTTCGATACGCTCCCATTGCCTGTCGTTCAGCCAAAACAAACCAGCGCGCATTCTCTCGCCCCCGAATCAACACTTAGGCAAGAGAATCACGTGGCGCTATTTAGGTACAGACCCTAGTGTGCAGCATTGCGCTCCGATCTTTGCAGGTCGGATAGTGTGTCTGGAAACGGTACGGGGGAGAAGGACATGGTTCGCCATTTCTACCGGCTCCGAATGCGCACATTCGCAGCTGCATTGCGGCAGCACAGCAGGCGCGAAATGCTGCAAACAATCCGGTTTCAATACAGTCTCATGCAGCTTGGGAATGAATTGAAGTCCTCCGACAAACGCTGCATCGCGGCCGGAGATCCGTTAGAGCTTGAAACGGGCACGCGATCGAAGTCGTTCCTCACAGCTTTGCCCCTAAGATCCCGCGGAGCCGGGCGGCATTTCCCTCTACCGCGAAGCGGCTCAACGTCCTTACCTTCACCAGCTTTGCGCCGGAGCGGTCATTCACCTGGTCGACAACGCCCGCAGGCGCGTGAGGCGCTAGTCTGCCGCGATCGCCTCGTTGACATGGTTGCGTGCGTTCGCCACCCGCCCAGGGCGGCCTGGCTGACTAACGCCCTCGCAGCTTCGCAGAGGTTGCAGCACGATCGTGGGCTCGAACGTAGGGCCACAACTTAGGTCGAAAATTGTGCGGTTGACGTAAGCGATCTGCTTTCGTCGCATTGCGAAAAAAGGCCGTGCGAAAATTCCGCACGGCCAAGTCAGGGAGGAAACGCCCCAAAGGGCGGCTGAAGAGAGCATAAAGTGAGTGCCCACACTCACTGGAGCTCCAAGCTTGCGCCTACGGTCAAGTCGCGCAAACCGGATGTTGAAATATCCGTTTCTTGTGCTGATTGAGCCCGAATTTGGTGCAGGCGCCGCATGTTTTATGCGAATTGAACTATTTAGATGCAGCTATTCCGCGGGACGCTCAGTTCAAAATGATCCACGTCTCCCACGCTCTGTGTTCGTCACTAACCCAACAGCAGTTAAGTCGTGCACCGACACGGGGCGCGCGCGTTTTGCGCGCGAGTTTCAGCATTTGGAAATCAATCTAAATTAGGCAGCGCTCGTTGTTGATTGAACGAAGCAGGTTGAGCCAGTCCGCTCAACGTGCGCGTTACTTGCTGATCTGCGATGGTCAGCACTGCTCAAATAAATCAGGTCACATCGAGGGACAAAAAATAAGCAAGAATTCCTGTGACACTGGCGAACGTCCGTCCGTTAGATGGGGCTTTCGAATCGGATTGCGCGAGCAGATGGCAGTGCTCGGGATTTCCGGTGTGCTGGTCACCGGCGTAATCTGCGCCGCAGCTTTGCACTACGCGAGTATCGTTCAACGAGAGGCGAGTGCGAGCAATGAATTGAAAGCCCGTGTCGTTTCATTGTCACAAAGCTTTCTGGAGTCTGGCCAAATCGCGACCGAGTTCCTCCGCAAGCCCAGTGAAATGTCGGTCGAGACGCATGCGGATCTTGTTGATCGCCAGCTCGAAGAGTTAGGTCGGGTCGAAAAACTGATCGGGGAGTTGCCCGAGGATGATCCGCTGCGGCAGGCAGCCTCCCTGCGGCCGGTAATCAATCTCTATGCGACCCGCTTTGGAAACGTCGTTGCAGCACAACGCAACTTAGGCTTCAACGAAAATGAGGGATTTCAGGGCAAGCTGCGCACAGCCGTGCACGCCGTCGAGGAGCGATTGAGCCAGGTGAACCAGCCGCGCCTGATGATCTTGATGCTGATGATGCGCCGCCATGAGAAGGATTTTATCTTACGGGGCGAAGAAAAATACGGCGATCAGCTTTCCGCCAGGGAGATGGAGTTCGAAGCCGAACTTGCTCAGGCAACTCTGCCTACGGGGAGAAATCCCAGCTTCTCGAGCTGATGCGAGCGTACAAGGCAAATTTTATATCATTCATGGTGACGCACCAGACGCTGAGCGATCAGGTAGATGATCTTCGACAGACTTACGGCCGCATTCGCCCGGCAATCGCAGATGTCATGTCGGCGGCAGACGCGCATGCGCAGGCTATGGAGATCCGAGCCGGAGAGATTCGGCAGAGGCTGGCCTAGCTCATTGGACTTGCAACGCTGCTCGCGGGACTGTTCAGTATGCTTTTCGGGCAGCGCATTGCCAAAACCGTCGCCTCGATGACCGCGGCCATGCGCCAGCTAGGTGAGGGTCGGTTCGATGTAGTTTTGCCGGGCCTTGGTCGAAAAGATGAGCTCGGCGATATGGCCGAAGCTGTCGAAATGTTCAAGCAGAGAGCTCGTGAAAAGCTGCAGGCGGAGCTTGATGCCAAGGTCGATCGGGACCAGGCTGCTGCCAACCTGCGTAAGGCCGATATCGCTGGACTTGCGGGCGAATTCGAAGCAGCCGTAGGGCAGGTGATCGAAGCCGTTTCGTCCGCCTCGAAGGAGTTGGAAACCTCCGCCCGGAGCCTTGCCTCTTCTGCGGTTGAGAGCCGCCAACTCTCGATGCAGGTTGCCTCATCAGCCACCGGCGCAGGTACGGGGTTCAATTGACGAGTTCTTGGACCTGGGGGGCTGTCCCCTCTGGCCCGAGAGCGGCCAAGCGACGTTGTAGCTTGATAACGGCCTTAGAATCCAATTTTGCGCCGCGGGCGTTAATACTCCACGATCATTGAAGCCAGCGGCGATGCTGCGGGCGGACTTTGCGCCGGCCTCCAAAACGGCCTGCAAGCTCGGCCGGAGCCGCCTTGCTGTTTCGTCGGCGTTCGCCTTCAATGCCGATACGGCGGCAGAGTTGCCATACCGCTTCAGGTGGCTCGCGCCATTTGGGTTGCCTAAACGTCTAATTTCGGGATGCCCCTTTTGGCCTGTCCGAGCCACGCGATCACGGGCTACTCCCAAAGCGGCTTCGTACGTTCGGCTATCATATCGCGTTCGTGCTCAGCGACGGCGGCGAGAATAGTGATAGCTAGTCTGTTTGCGTTCGGAAGGTCGCAAGCAACGAATTCGATGCCGGCTCGCTCCAGGCCTGAACGGCCATTCAGTTGTCTGGCGTTGGTCCCGCGCGAATTTGATGCCCGCGGGGAAGGGCCGCTGCCCGCAGGTCAGGTCTCACATGAGGGACCCCAATTGAATTTCGTCCGGGCTGTGCAACCACCTGTCTCGGCGCCCGCGCTGCTCGGTCGGTTCAATGGCCTGACGAAATCGTTGGCATTATCAGCGACTTGTTAAGCTGATCGCGCTATAAGCACGCTGAAATTGACTGAGTCTACTCGCAGAGGCCTCCGGATGCTAGACGCCGACGATCGTACATTGATTGCGTCTTTGAGTGAGATTGCGGATTTTCAGCGAAAAACGGGTTCGGCTTGGTCGTACTCCGGTGATGCCGGCCGGACTGCAGCGCATGGCCTAATTCAGTATCCGGCCATGATGGTCCCTGCGATGCAGCGCGACATCCTAGCGTCTATGGTTCGCGCCGCGCCAAAGGCTAGGACGGTTCTTGACCCATTTGTGGGCTCCGGTACTGCTCTAACCGAGACACTTGCGGCGAGCCGCTCGTTTGTCGGCTACGACATCAATCCGCTGGCCATCTTGATTGCCAAGGTAAAAGCAAGCCCCCTTCACGCGGGCATGTATGCTGCAGCGGCGGAGAAGGTCCTTGCCTGGATAGCCGCCGACACTCGGAGCGACTACGCAGTAAGCTTTGTTAATCAGGGCAAATGGTTCAGGCGCTCGAATTCGATTGGGCTCTCGAGAATTCGTCGCGCTATCGAGAAGCTCGACAGTAAACAGTGTCGCCGCTTTATGTGGGTGGCGCTGGCTGAAACGATTAGGCGATGCAGCAATTCTCGTACGTCGACGTTCAAGCTTCATATCCGCCCAAGCGAAGATCTGGAGCGCTTGGACGCCGTGGCCGTTCCTATATTCACGTCTGTATTGAAAGCAAATGTTGAGCGCATGATCGCGGAGAAGGCGCGACTAAAAAAGCTTGGCGTTCTTGTGAATGGAAAGATGATCTCGACGGCAACGATAAAGCTTCAGAGCATATCGAAACCAGGACTGAATCGAAGCGATTCAATTGATCTCGTACTGACGTCCCCACCTTATGGCGATAATCGAACGACGGTGCCTTACGGGCAGTTTTCCTACCTGGCGCTTCGCTGGATTCCGCACGCCGATATCGACTCGTCTATCGATGAACCTCTACTGGATAGCACGCATTCATTGGATACGGCAAGTATGGGGGGCGGCCTTCGCTTGGACAACGCGGTGATCGAGGAGTTAAGCGAGAAATCTGCATCTTTCTCCAGGATGTATACGAAACTACAAGGTATTGATAAGCAAGCAGCCAAGCGGTGGACCGCTTACTGTCGTGATTTGTCACGCTCGTTGGAAAATATACTAGAGACCGTCAACTCGGGCGGATATCTTGCTTGGACAGTCGGACAGCGGCGAATTAGGTCGACCGACGCGCCGCTGGTTGCGGTGCTAGGCGAGCTTCATGACTATTATGGCGCGTATGAAGTAACGCAGCTAAAACGGGCTATTTCTTCAAAGCGCATGCCGACACACAATTCCATAGGTTCATTGATGCAGATCGAGCATGTGTGTTTCTACAGGAAACGACTGGCGTCATAAGGTTGACCTTCGGAGATTGAACTGTGGCTGATCACGATAGCTCGTTGGAGCTTCGAATTGACACGAGGGTCGTGCGGCAGCTCGGTGCTGAGTTGATCACTGACCCCGAGCAGGCCCTGCTCGAACTTGTAAAGAATTCGTATGATGCCGATGCAGATAGATGTCGCGTCCAAATAGATACCAGCGCAAAAGAGTATTTCGCGGCGGGTAAGAGAATAGAAGCGCCTCCCGTCGCAACTGATGACGTCTCCAATAATGGCGCGTCCGAAGCTCCGACTGCCCTTACCGGTCGAATTACTATTGAGGACGACGGACCTGGCATTACCCTAGAGGAAATCAAAGCTCGTTGGCTTCTAATCAGTGGATCGGAGAAGCGACCTGACTCGGGTATGGCCAAATCCTCGACCAAGAAAGGGCGCACTCCGCTTGGTGATAAGGGGATCGGCCGTCTTGGTACGATGCGATTGGGTGACTGCGTTCAGTTTGTATCGAGACCCAAAGGGAGTACGAAGGAAGCTAGCGGTGTGGAGTTCCAGTGGTCAGAGTTCGACGCCGCCAAGACCCTGAATGAAGTCCCGGTTCGGGAAGTCTCGGCAAGCCTTACAAAGGGTTTCTCCACCCGCGTCATGATCGAGGGATTGGAGGACGCTAATCACTGGAAGGCCGCCGATCAATCTGAGTTGCAAGCGCGGATCTCTCGCCTTATCTCGCCCTTTTCGAAGGAGCATCCGCTCCGAGTTTCAATATCCATTGACGGGCAAGAGCTAGAGCTGCAGCGTCTGAAGCAGGACCTTGACCTCTATTCGACGGGTCGTCATTCGTTTTCTTTGAAGCGCGTGATCGAAAAGGAAAAGCCCCGCGACACGTTAGAGCTTACCACCGAGATAACTGCAGACTTTTTCGGAGAGAAGTGGTCTGCCGACAACGAGAGCAATTTTTTTTCGAGATTCACAAAACGTTATCCAAAATTCGGACTGGCTCGCGTTGCGGACGATGCGACGCAAAAGCGGTGGATCTATCGCATCGTGCGCAATGTTGATTGTCGCGAAATCAAAGACTATCAGTCCGACAACTACCCGGGCGATTTTTCCGGAAGCATCTACTCTTTGAACTTTCGTATGTTGCCAAGCGCGGACGACGTTACTCAGAGCAGTGATCAACAGGTAGGCGCGACACCTCCGACCGGTTCATTGAAATCGCTGTTTCAAAAGCTGGCCGGCGTTTCGATTTACCGGGATGGATTCGGCGTTCGAATAGACCCGGATTGGCTGGATATGTCCGCTAATGTCACGTCGGGTGGAAGCTGGTACGGTCTCCGGAGAACGAATACGGTTGGCCATATCGACATAACCTCCCAAGGGAATGCGTCACTTGTTGAGAAGTCGGACCGTGAGGGTTTCGTCGATACCGCGCCATGGCGGCAGTTTCTGTTGCTAGCGAAGAAACTGAGGGACGAAATCAATGATATCTACGAAGCGTTGCGGCGGGGCTTCAACGATTCGCGCAAACAAAAGATCGAATCGGCGGAGAAGGCTCCAACTCCAGAAGGTGCCATCAGAGACCTCTCAATCCAAGCGAAGTTCGGGCAAGATGTCCGATCAACCTTACAATCCCAGCAAGCTGTTCTGGAGAAGGCGGCGGAGCTATTCTCCAACGCCAAAGGAATTAGTGCGAAAGAGGCCCAATCATTCAGGGACCAGACAAGGACTGCGCTGAAGGCGATCCAAGGATTTAGAAGGCAAGAGAACGTTGGAAGCGTTGATGCGTCTGTAGAACTGCTGAGAGAGGAAATCCAGGCGCTCCGATCGCAGGTCCGGACCGCTTATGATTTTATCGCCGCCGGTATGGCCGCGGAAACTCTAGCTCACGAAGTTCATCCACTATTAGATCGCGCCTCCGAACTGATTCTAAAATCGCAACGCTCTGTGCAGAAGTCAGGCCTTACCCAAGTTTCAAACGACCTGCAGGGGGCTCGCTCTTACGTGCGGCTCGTTGGGAAGCAGGTCTCGATTTTAAATCCAATGCTAAAAATCTATCGGGAGACTAAAGATACGGTCAAGCTCTCCGAGTTTCTTAAAGAATATGAAACGTATGTTGAGCGTCGGATGCGCGATGAGAATATCGCCCTTGCGGTAAATGTCGCCAAGCCTTTCACGGTTCATATTCCGCGCGGACGACTTATGCAGATCGTTGACAATCTTGTTCGGAATTCTGAGTATTGGTTGCAAGTGCCGGCCGCACAATCCACAGTGAAGGCGCCTGCAATTACGATCGAGGTCTCCAAGCCCACCATTTCTGTGTTCGATAACGGCATCGGCGTGAAGACGGAGATTGAAGACAGAATTTTTGGCATGTTCGTGAGCGACAAACCAAAAGATACGGGAAGAGGTCTCGGGCTGTTTATAACCAGAGAAATATTGCTGCGCTATGGATGTGACGTGTCTCTATCAGAGACGCGGAACGCCCATGGCAGGCGGTATCGGTTCGAGATCGATTTGGCATCAGTCACGCAGTAGAGCGATATGCGGCAATTATCTTCAGTCATCAAAGCTCTCGGTGTCGAGAGGGTCATTTGGATCGATGATATTTTTGCTTCTATTGCTGAAGCGGAGGCAGTTGACGTAGTCGCATTGGCCCATCGCATCGCAACAGAGGATATGTTTGGAGCCCTGGGCCTTGACGACATGGCATCAGAGGAAGAGCCGGTTACAGAATTGATCCGAATGTTCTCTGAGGATCAGGAACTCGCCAAACGCGCGGGCGATTTGGTCCGAACTAACGTTTCAGTGGATCTCGCAAATCGTGTCATGCAGAGCATGGGATGCGAAGCGGTGCCCAAGAGTGGGGCTGATTGGCAGGCTGCTTTAAAGAGGACGGAGGTGACGTATCAGAATACGCTATTCCTCGTCGATCGTGATTTTAAGCGGGAAGGTATTGATGACGAGCAATCGAACGCGATTCTGAAACAGACTGTCGCTGGTTTTCTGAAAGCTGACACTTCGAATTATTGCGTAGTGCTGACGAAAGAAGTCGGTATCGAACAGGAGGCCACTGCGCGAAAAGAGTTTTTGACGTCGATACTCGATGGAGAGCAGGATAAAAAGGATCTGATTCGCTTTTCGGTGATTTCCAAAAACGTCTTGGACAATGATGGCGAGGAAGTGCTTTCGAAGAGCCTCCGAGATAAGCTCGCCGGCGTTGTCCTCTATGCAATGCTGCAGAAGGTGGAAAGCTCTCTCGACGACAGTGTGATCGCGTTGAGAGACATAATCGTTACGGAATTCATCGACATCAACAAAGCTGTTTTGCAAAATTCTTATAAGGAAGGTGTGTCCGAGCTAGAAGTGCTGCTGCGAATTATCCAGCAGAAGCACCGGATTGAGCTAGCGAAGAGTCTAAAGACGGGAGAGGGCGATGGATTGCACGCGCTCCTTGCTAGATTTCGGTTGTTTCAGATCGATGGCGACAACGGCGTGGAGGTCAGTGATCACATAATAAGCGGCGAGCTTAGCCGCATTTGCCGCGCGGAAGTGATGACGGAAGGGCCTTTAGTAAACGATCTATCTCTCCCAATCGTGCCCGGGGATGTTTTCGCGGAGATCGAGACCGGTGAATCCGCTGATAAACCAAATGCAAATTGGAAGGGTGAACTAGAGCTAGATAAGGAGTATTGGATGCTGCTTGGGCAGCTTTGTGACCTGGTGCCACGGGGGGATACCGGCCTGTCTGCAACAAACATGGCGTTTCTCGTGCGGTTTACAGTCAAGGCAATCAAGAACCACGACAAAAGCCTTCAAAAAGGCCAACTCAACAACGGCAGAATGGGTTGGATGACGGTTGGCGACTTAGCCCTGCACTTTGACTTCCGAGAGGTTTTGTCGGCGAACGTGGCGGCGTTGCAGCTTTGCTCGTTCAATCGAAATGGGGCCGCGGTTCTATGGGAGGGCGATACTGGAGCCAACGTTTGGTCGCTTGCCTCGATGGCGAGGGCCAGGCAGTTAATGTTGAAGAGCTTTCTTGAGCATAAGAAGGTCCCCCAACAACTCCAATATTACGGTACGTCATTCTCTGAGGCGGATACTTCGAGGCAGCTGTCTATTAGGACAAAAAAGGGGAAGCGAATATTCAGCTATTCGATTCGCCGCGTCTGTCGCATTCGAGATGTTGAGGCCAGCGAAGCGCTAGGGGCGCTAGAGCGATACTGGCGTCGACCAGCAAAGCCAAACTACTTCGTGCATTGAAGAAAATCTAGTGAACCCGATCGGTCGTGGGCTCTCGATGAAGAAGCCTTGGCTTCCCTTCGTGGACCGGTCCTTGAAGTGCGAAAGCGCCGTACGGGCGTCAGCCTTGGTTCGCTCGCTCTACGTCGAGGCAGCAAGCCACCGTTCAACGTAGAGGTCGGCCGGAGTGACCTTTGCGGACGCCAACTGAAAGAAGTCAATGGCCTGCTTGGTGGCCGCCCGGGGGTCTGCAAAAGGCTCGTAGTCGTCACGGGTCCCGCCAGCTGCCAGATCGATTTCTTTGGCCCGGTCCGTGATCTGATACATGTGGTCATTGCGCCGCGCGGCATCGGCCCAGACAAATTCTTCCGGAGAGCCATGGCTTCCAAAAGGAGCGGGTCTTGATCCCCGGGTCGTGGGCAATGCGGTGAAGACGGCGCGGAACTAGGTCAATGAGTTCGTACGTGAAGTGGTGAAGGACAAGAACGTTGATCCAAGGCACGGCTGGCGCCATCGCTTCAAAAACCGTCGGCATCGATCAGGGCCTTGAGATGCGCGTGCTGGATGCCATTCGAGGGCACGCGCCGCGCAATGTGTCGGAGGGCTACGGAGACGTGACCATCAAGGCAAAGGCGAGCGCCATCGCGAATTTTCCCACCGTCGAAGTTGCATAAGGGTAAGCTTCCGAGGAGAGACGCCTTGCGGCGGGCTGGCCTGATGGTTGAGAACTGTACGTATGGACAGCCATACGATCAGTACGTTGAATCGACTGGAAGTGGTTGATACAGGCCGGCGGCGGCGTTGGTCTGAGGAAGAGAAGGCGCGAATTGTTTTGGAGAGCCTGTCCGAGCCGCGCCTAGTTGCGGCGACAGCCCGGCGATACGGCTTGTCGCGTTCTCTATTGGTGACTTGGCGAAGAGCCTTCGTGGCGACGCGGACCAAATCCGAGGCTGGCTTTGTCAGGGCAGTTGTGGCCGAGGGGGTACCCGCGGCGTCGGTGGCGGCGTCATCGGAGGGCGCGACCGCGGAGCGTCGGATCGAGATCGAGCTAACCGGCGGGCGGCGGGTCATTGTTGATGCGGGCGTTGACGTTGAGGCGCTTCGCCGGATCATCGAGATTTTGGATCCGCGATGATTCCGGTCCCTACAGGAGTTCGGGTGTGGCTGGCGACGGGCCACACCGACATGCGTAAAGGCTTCGCCTCATTGTCACTGCAGGTGCAAGAGGTGCTGCGCCGCGATCCGCTGAGTGGTCATTTGTTCTGCTTCCGCGGACGCAGAGGCGATCTATTGAAAGTGATCTGGCATGACGGCCAGGGAGCATGCCTGTTTACGAAGAAACTGGAGAGAGGTCGTTTTGTCTGGCCGTCGCTGGCGGACGGTGTGGTGTCGATCTCGCAGGCGCAGATGAGCTATCTGTTGTCCGGCATCGACTGGCGCAATCCCCAAGAGTCCTGGCGTCCAACCAGTCTAGGCTGAGACTTTGTTGTTTGAGTTTGGCCGCGAATGTGATTCCATCTGGCGATGGACTCCAGCGCCGACCTGCCGCCTGATCTTGCCGCCGCGCATGCAATGATCCTGGCCGAGCGCACGGCCAGACTTGCGGCGGAAGCCAGGCTTGCTGAAGCGGCCAATGCCCAGGCGAAGCAATCGGGCACCGAAGCGCTGATTGCCCATCTCAAGCTCGAGATCGAGAAGCTACGACGCACGATATATGGCGCGCGCTCCGAGCGGTCGGCGCGGCTGCTCGATCAGCTGGAGCTTGAGCTTGAGGAACTCGAGGCGGGCGCGACCGAGGATGAGCTCGCTGCCGAGAGGGCGGCCGGGAAGACGCAGACGGTGCGTTCGTTTGAGCGCAGGCGGCCGCTGCGCCAGCCCTTTCCCGATGATATCGAGCGGGAGCGCGTCGTGCTGCCGCCCCCGACGCAATGTCCCTGCTGCGGATCGGCCCGGCTGTCGAAGCTCGGCGAAAGCGTGACCTCGACGCTGGAGGAGATCCCACGCCGGTTCAAGGTGATCGACACAGTCCGGGAGAAGTTCAGTTGTCGGGATTGCGAGGCGATCACGCAGCCACCAGCGCCGTTCCATGCCACACCCCGTGGCTATATCGGACCCCAGCTTCTGGCGACGATCCTGTTCGACAAATTTGGTCAGCATCAGCCTCTAAATCGACAGAGCCAGCGCTTCAAATGTGAGGGGATCGCCCTGTCGGTCTCGACGCTGGCGGACCAGGTGGGCGCCGGAGCCTTTGCGGTCAGGCCGATCTTTGAACTGATCGAAGCCCATGTGCTCTCCGCCGACAGGCTCCACGGTGACGACACCAAGATACCGATCCTGGCGAAAGGGAAAGCAGATACCGGTCGGATTTGGACCTATGTTCGCGACGATCGGCCATTCGGCGGGCGAGATCCGCCGGCGGCGCTGTTCTACGCCTCACGTGATCGGCGCGGCGAACATCCCGCGCGGCATCTTCAGAACTTCGCCGGCATCCTGCAGGCCGATGCCTATAGCGGGTTCAACGCTCTCTTCGATCCCGGACGCAAGGCGTTGCCGGCCACGCCCGCCTTCTGTTGGGCACATGGCCGGAGGGCGTTCTTCGAACTTGCCGACATCGCCCAGAACGCCCGCCGCGGACGGTCGGCGACGGCGATCTCGCCCATTGCGTTGGAAGCGGTTCGTCGGATTGACCAATTGTTCGAGATCGAGCGCGACATCTATGGGCTAAGCGCTGCGGAGCGGCTACAGATCCGCCGGGAGAGAAGCGCGCCACTGCTGACCGACCTTGAGGCTTGGCTCCGGGCGGAATCTGCCCGGCTCTCACGTTCGTCCAACGTGATTAAGCCGATCAACTATCTGCTCAACCGTTGGGAGGGCTTTGCCCGCCTTGTCCACGACGGACGGATCTGCATGACAAACAATGCAGCGGAGCGAGCCTTGCGCGGTTTTGCTCTGGGAAGAAAGGCATGGTTGTTCGCCGGTTCTGATCGCGGCGCCGAGCGGGCTGCCGTGATGGCCACGCTTCTCATGACGGCGCGCCTCAACGACATCGATCCGAAAGCCTGGCTTGCCGACGTCTTGGCGCGCATCGCCGACATGCCGCAGAACCGCCTGCACGAGTTGCTGCCCTGGAACTGGACGCCTTCTGCGTCGAGGTCCTCCGCCCAGGCGGCGTAGCCATGCACGTCAACAAGGTTCACGCCGTCTTCACCATCGCTCGCGTCGCAAAAGACCTCGGCGAAGATGAGGACTGGCTCTGGGACGTGGCCAACGGAATGGACACAGAGGATGGCGTCATCTGGGTTTACGGCATAGGTGACGACCAGGTCATGGCGTTCACCGACTTCGGCATCGAAAACTTGACGGAGCTCATCAGGATGCACAAGGAAGACCCCGAACTCCTCAAGCGGTGGATTCGGTGAGCCCCTGTCCGCGGCCTAGCTCGGATGGATACGCATAAGGCGCCGTTAGCCGACAAAAACCATGCATTCTCCGTCCATCAAGCCGCCGCGAGGCTGGGTGGGTAGATATGCGGCTCACATGGGGGCAACCACGGGATTTCGCCCTCACAGGCGTCAGGGCTACGAAAAGTCGTTCGCATCCGACCGTGTCGATCGTCTCCGACACTTACAAATTGCTATTTTCCAAGCCACTTCCTTGAACTATGCTCAGTGGATGGATGTTGTAATTCTATTTCGTTACGCGATCTGTGCAAGATCATCGATCGCTAAGGGAATTATAATCCCGCTCGCTCGCTCCGTCAGTATCCTTGTAAAGGATGTCCCTGACGACAGATGGAGCGCCGGAGAGCGAGACGCATCAGTACTTTGGCAAGCAGAGAATCAATTCTTGAAGCACGTTAAGAAAGCTCATCTCGAAAGTGCGCTCGTTGAGTGGGAGGCCGTTGACTCGGAAGGGAAGAAGCTGAGCCGCTTCTGGTTCGATCACGTTGCGATGGGTTGAGGCTATTTCTTGATCGGTAGGAAACACTCGTACGAAGCGCAAACGACATTCGGAGTTGTTCCGATCGTATAGCGTAGGGGGTAAATAACGGGTCGCTGCGCCTCAAGCATATTTCTGACCTCGTCATCGGCACGCACAACCATGTCGTAGTGCGGTCTTCTTCCCGGAATATGAATGTTAAAGGGCTGCAGTTTTCCAGCCTGAGTCGTGATATTCGCCTCAAGCTTGAACATAGCGCCAACGTCTCTTGCACCTTTAATGAACGCATCATCCTGATCTTGGGAGTAGATTAGAGAAAATACCTCATTCAGCGCAATCGAATGGGCAATGGACTGCAAAATCAGGGCCTCTGCCTCAAATCGTTCGGGCCTTTCCGGGTGCCAGATTCCAGGCCGCCGGAGAGCGTGATGGTGAAGATTACCCCGCGTATCCACCAGAAGGGTGATCAATTCACGATCCCCTAAGGTGAGCAGCGGTACTAGTACGTTTTTTGGGAGGCGGCCCCGGTGCTTGCTGAGGGTTTCTCGCGTAACCTGCAGCGCCTCCTTTACCGATGATGCCTCTAACAGCTTTTCGACTACTACCTTTGGGTTGCTGAATCCTGGCGCGAATTGCGTTTCCAGGAAAAAGAAAAAATTGTAAAACGCATCAATAAACCGGTCGTTTCTCACGTCTTGAAGGCCCCGTCGGAGAAACGTCAGCGGCACTTCATAGTGAGAAGAACTGGCAGCGGTGAACACCGTCCTGGCGATAAAGTCGAATGTAAAGGGCGATTGATCTTCTACGTCCTTGTCCGTTGTGACGCTGTAAGAAAACAGGCCTAGTTTGGCCCTCTCGTCATCATTCTCTGGCTCCCAATTCACTTGGCGTTTGTTAAAGTCAATTGTGAACGTTCCGAGCAGGCACATCATGCCTTGAACGACCATTAGATAGTCAGTTACTTCTTCATTGTGGGCAGATTTGCCTACATCGACGTGAAGTTTGACGTTTGGATTATTCGAAGGCGAAACCTTTGGCAAAGACGCATCATCGTCAAGACGAACTGCAACAGAGACCGAACTGATAATCCCGTTTTCCTCGCCGAACTCTACCCGGAATTTGTCTACGAGTACTGGCCACCGATCGACCGCAGACAGCGTCGAACGCACTGGGTAGGTATAAATGACAATCATGAGCCTGCCGGCTAGCTGGTGTCAAAAACGGTTCTGTTTTGCCCGAAGGATTATAGCATGCCTTGTTCTGAGACCAAACCTCACTGAGGAGAGGGAGGCTGGAAGCAGACACCGGCTGGCTAACGGATCGCCCACGTCCGCTAAGGGGCACATGCGGGTGTCGCCAAACGTTACAAACGCCATCACCTTGATAGGATTCACGACGGTCTATGGAGGGCTGAGCATCGCGCTCTGGCGCGGACGGGAAGAAAGGCCCGCCGGTGTGATCAGCGGGCTGGCACCGATTTAACCTGCAGCCGCGAACAGGATCCAGGAGATAGCGACTCGAGTTACCGACTTGTCGGTTGCTTGCTTGATCTCGACGTCGAAACCCTTCTGGTCGGCGTGAGTGACCTCGACAAATAGGCTGGTCACTCCACGATCTCCCCCAATATGGAAACCGGTCAATGAGACCGTTACGACGGGTTTCGCGTTCCTGATGTCGCGACCGTAAGGAATGTTGAATTTGGTTTTGCCGGACGTATCGAAGTCAGCGGTGCCAGCTGCCAATGGGGCACCAAGAGAAACCATTGTCATAAACGCCTCTATCAATTAACACGGGAACAATTTCCAACGACAACTACAGCAGAGGACATCTGTCATTGCAACCCATCGTATGGCTAGAGGCTGGGCCGATACGCGATGCTGGGATGGGCCCCGAACGAAGGAATTACTGCCGCCGGGATGGAGGCTATGGGCCAAGCGGTCTCTCGCTCCAATGAGCAGAGAATTTCCGCACTGCTCCCGCAAACCGGAACGGATTTAGCTCGCTAGCGCGTGTTCGCATAGTCCGCTGCTGCCGCCTTGCAAGCCGCGATCTGGGCACAGGCCAGCACCGCGCCCTCCCGCAGGGCATTCTCATACGAATCGTCTGTGTGGTTCGCGTGAAGATAGGCCCCGAGCAAGGCCGCAGCGACCAAGACCGCGACGTAACGGGCCCGCTCCAAAATCAGCCGCGCTTTGGGGTTCTTCTGAATGCGAGGGACTGTCGCCAAGAATACGGCCGGTGTGCTCACAAGAAGGATGGCAACTTGGAGGCTGCCCGACTCGATGTCCAACCGCTTGAGAACCTGTTGTTCGAGCCAGAGGCAGAGCGCGATGAAGGCCCAGACGGTGGCCCAGTAGCTGGCCATGTCGAAGAGAACCTTGATTGGGTCGTCCTCAGATATCTTATTCCTCAGCTCTCGGTAGTCACATATTCGATGCACATGCGCCGCAACTTCGCACAATCGCCCAGCTGGAATTCGCCGAAAATCTCTACTCGAGCGAGGAATTTTTGCGTTTAGGGCCCCCGCGTGCGCGATGGCCGTCTCGCTAGGTCTGCAAGACTACATCGGAATTGGCCCAGCAGGCGGTAGGCACAGATCGGGAAAGGGTAGGCGGAAGCACGGGGTGCAGGGAGCTGAGGCAGACGATCGATCGAAGCAAAACGGTATTGGTTTTTCGGTTACTCGATCGATTCAACTAGAAAGCGCGCTGTGCTATCATCGCTCTTCAAGTTGGGGGGATTCTCCGATGTTGGACGCCACTACCACAGCACTTCTGCGTGAGATCCTCGAAACGGTCTGTGTAAACGTGCCTGGGAGTGATGGTGGCGTGCGGGCATATGTCGCCTCGAAGCTTCTGGAAGCCGCCAGCAAAGGTGAGAGTGAGCGCGAGCGTCTCGAGCAGATTGGCCTCGATGCGCTTCGACACGCGCCGAGCATGTGGCGGTAAGCGATTAGAGTGATGCCGTACGTCAGGTGAACATTCCAGGTCTCAGAGTTGACCGTCTCCGAGAAAAAAGGCGCTCCACGCAATCTTAGTTCAGACCGCTTACAAGAGGTCATTCCCTGAAAACATAGAGTGTGGCAGATTTAAAACTAGCCGTCCACCCAAGCGACCAGACTCCGTGCACTCGGTACACTTGGTGATCCTGTCAATGATGCGATATGGCGCCAGAAGATGGAACTTGTGAGAGTTACCAGAGTCTCAGCTCCGGCGTCCTGTCATCTTGCTTCCGTTCCGGCGATCACCGCTGCGATGAGGCCGGTACTCCCGCAAGACGCCGGTTTCCAACGAGTCGCAGCTGCCACAGACGTCGGCCCTTTCGGAAGGTTGAGCTTAACAGGAGCTTAGGCGCCAAATACTTCGACGTGGGACTTAGGTGCCGCTGCGTCAGTTCTGCATTCGTAAAAGACCTGGCTGACCGAGGAGAGGGCGGGCCGAGTGCTCGCGACGAAAGCTGCGGTGCAGATCGAAAGCGCTGTGTGAGGGTGGCTACGTCCCCTTAGGTTTGGAAGCTCGAGTTGCGGCGGCTCCAAGCGTTGTTGAGCTATGGTGCATTGACCGGTGGCATGGGCGCAGTTGGTCGCGGTGCGAAGTCAGTATGGAGCTGACCGCGTGCGGACATCATGATCGCAAAGGTCACTAGAAGAATGAAAAAGCCGCGCATTTGACGACATCAATCCGAAAGCCATTGAGCAACTACGAAACGTCATGCTCCGATGTTTCACAAGGGCCGCGGAGGGATAACTACGAATCCGCGGCTCGCGAGGCGCGAAAGCCGATAATGCATTATGCTGTAGTGCTGCCAAAGAACAGCAAACTCGCCCGTGAGAACGACGAAAACATGCATTCTGAACCGAGAAGGGAATGAATTTTGCATCGGAGTTAGACAAAAATGCTGTTCGGGGCGGGAAGCAGCAGCGGCTGTATTGCGTCTTTGGCGCAATCGAGGACGGCTCCACGCGCAATCACGACCTTGTTTCGGCTGACCGCTGTCGGCATCGCACTTTTCTGCTCTAGCTTGCTCGCATTTGCCTTGATTTAGAGCGCCGTAGCTGCAGCCAGGGAAGTCGCAGAGTTCTGCCTTCCGAGCGAGGCAACAAGCGGATCCCGGAATACTCGTGGTGGACACAGGTACTGCCTCCAAGACATGCCTGGACTGCTTCGGACACGACGAGAGCGCCGCCGCAATTTCGATTTGAGCTAGGGGGGCACCTCGATGGCAGCAGATCTTTGGAGCCGCAAGGAGCTGTTTGAGTATCCATGAAAAGATATTATTCTGATATTCGCGACGGCGGCCGATTCATGCGCGACGATGAAGGTGTGGAGCGACCCATATCAAGGCTGCGCGGGAAGGGGCGACCACTGCGATCTCCGAGATAGCCTGCGAATGGGCTGGAAGCAGGCCGCACCGCCCCGTGCACTTGAAGTTTGCGATCACCATGGCCCTGTCTTGCAGCTGGTGTTTCCAGCGGTCCAAGAAGAACGTGATGAACAACACGTTCCCATCAGTAGTGTTGATGCTGTTTCAACACGCGGCCGCCCCGATCTAAAGGACAAAGCAAGTCACGCACTCGTAGGCGTTACGTGTTCTGTAGTGAACTGCCGGAACTGGCAGCGCCAACGCGTTTTCTGCCGCCGCTCGTGTTGCGCTAGGAACCGAATTGGACGGGGCGAGACTGAAATTGACGAGTGGCTCGCGGCAAAGATAGCGACAAGAAAGTGCTGACTCGATCAGCAGAAAGACGCCGAATGATCGGCCATTTTCGCCGCTAATCGTCATCGACGCAATGTTAAGTTCTTCCTCCGCGACTGGCTGGGGAGCAACATGGTCAACGCGTTTCGCAACACGGTCATTGCTGTCACTTTTATCGCAAGCGCCAGCGTCAGCATTTTGTGGGATCTTGACGGCTACGTCGCATGTGGCCTTGCGATAGTAGTCTCATTCGCGGCCGGCTATTGCGTCGAGCGCGCCTTCATCAATCGGTCCCATAACGAGATGATCCACCTCTACGGTGCGGACTGGCATTCGGCAGAAGACCGACACGACGGTACATGATGGCCATTCCAGCTTGTCGGATGAGCGACCGTTGAGACACGTCGCACGGTTCACGCTGATCGACCTCTATACGGCACGCATGCCCCGCCACCCTAGGGCCTCGCTCCACGGGGCGCGGGTCTGAAACCCGTGCGCAATCAGTAGTTAAATGAAACGACTATTGCACGTTCCGTTCGTGATGTTGTACAGGAGACGAGCGGCGCGGGAAAGCTGGGATTACATCTGTGGCTTACGTGCGGCGTGCGACGCAGCGTATTCGGCCTGCGGTTATTGCTGTTCATTGGGGGCAGGCAAACTTCGGCCGCTGAGATTTGATCAAGGTCAACTCGTAGCTTACACCTCCGCCTTGTGAGGCGCGTGCAGTCATCAACGCCAGGGCCAGCTTGCGCGAAGCAATGCCCCTCTGGTTGTTGCACGGCCGCGACGGTGCACTGATTTTCGCCCGCAAGAAGGTTGGCCAGACCATTGCCGGAATGGGTGGCCTGAAACTTGCCGATGCCGGCCATGTAGGGTTCTCGCGGATGGACCGCTACTTGCAGCCGACCAAGACGAAATAGCCTATTGAAGGACGGAAAGCCCATTTCAGACTTCAGGGAGATCACGATGGCTGGCGATGCAGACGACAAGACCAATGAAAGACCTGAAATGCTTCAGGGGCTTGCGCCCGTCGACGCCAAGCTGCTGCAGGAATTTCTCAAGGAGATGGACGAGAACGTGATTCCCGACATCGTCAAAGCCGTCGAGGAGAGGCGTCTGCAGGCAGCTGAAAGCCGCCAATGGCAGCTCAAATGCTGACGTAGCGACTTACCTGAGTGATTTTTTCAGCCGTTCGCAGGGTGTGCGGACGAATGCTTCAACTGCCTCGCCGGCCTCGCGTCCAGGGCCGGATCAGCCCGCAAGAGGCTGGAAATTTGCGCCATCGGTTCCGGCTGGCTCGCGCGATAGGGCCCGTTGACAAAATCTGAGGGGTTAGGCCCAGCCCAGGCGGACAGCGCCGCGAGGCTGGGGCATCGGCACGCCGTCCCTACGCCATCCGCGTCAGGGTTCGCCGACGATCAATACGATCTTCAGATTCGGATGTTTGGCCGCGTAGTCCAGGAGACCTTGTCGCGCGCCCACATTGCGGTGGTCGGCCTCGGCGGGATCGGTAGCCTCTTGTGGAATATTTGGCCCGCCTAAGCGTTGGCTATTTCACGCTGGTTGACGAGGATGCGGTTCAAGCGTCCAACCTCTCACGATTGATCGGAGCATCGCAATCCCATGCAGAAAATCGAACGCCCAAGGTTCAGTTAGCACGGCGTTTGATTCAGTAAGCCAACCCATCCGCGCATATTGTCCACTTCAATGCTGATGTGGCGAAAGCTTCAGTCGCGGACCGCCTCAAAGGCTGCGACTACGTCTTCCTTGCGGCGGACTCGATGCGGGCACGCCTGGTCGTGAACGCGTTGGTCCACCAATATCTCATTCCAGCCGTTCAGCTGGGCTCAAAAGTCCGGGCCGATGAGCAGGGGCAAGTCATCGATGCATTCAGTGCTATTCGACCTCTTCGTCCTGGTGTGGGTTGTCTTTGGTGCAATCAGCTGATCGATCCCAATCTCCTCGCGAAAGAGGCCAAGACTGATGCGGAACGAAGGCCCAAGCCTATGGCATTGAGGAGCCAAATCCCAGCGTGATCAGTCTTAATGCGGTCTCCTCAGAGCATGCGGTGAATGACTTTCTCATGGATTACCTGGGGCTTACGAGCTGATCGCCCGTTGCGCTACCAGCATATCACTGCCCTGGCAGGAAAGTTGCAGCTGGTCGAACCGCGCCAAGATGTTGATTGTCCGGAACTGCGTTGGTTACAATCTAGGTCAAGAGGACGGGCCGGGTGTTAGCCTTCACTACAGGGCAGATCTACGCCATCACCTCGCGCGAACCGCATCCCGCCTTTCGAGCATAAGGCATGCCTCTCGGGAAAGCCGCTTCGCTTTTCGGATATCTGCGGGGCGATCGAGCGCTTGCGGTAATCGGATAGCGCCTTGAGCCCATCCTTTGGCGGGGCCCAGCGCGGAGATCGTTAGAGCATGCGCACATCTGCTCACTTGAACTGAGGGGACAATCGCCTCCCTCGAGGATCATCGCGACGATGGCGACAAGAGTTCGAGGCAATGGTTGCAGGGTTGCCTCAGGAAATCATTCGCTGATCTCCGGAGAGTTAGATTACGAGCTGGAGCGGTGGATTGCTGGCGCGACCCTCGCGCACGAGACAACGCATTGGACGCGCGATGAGAAGCGTCTCAATCGCGAATCTGGCTGCAGGCGCTTCGGCGAGTATGCGGTGGAAGAACTTGTCGCCGAACTCGGGGCCGCGTTCCCTTCGGCTGATCTCGAACTGACACCGGAGGTGAGGGACGCCGCCTAGTCGGATTGTGGATTAAGGTGATGAAGAACGACAAGCGCGCCATATTCACCGCTTCATCGCACGCGCAGCGCGCCCCGGCCGATTACCTGAATGGCTTGCAGCCGAATACCGACGAGCGGCGAGGGGAGACCGAAGCCGCCTGATTGTGGATGCCAATCCCGATAAAAAAACCGGCGAGCGTCACCGCTCGCCGGTTTTGATTTTCGTTCACGTGCACGCGACGTGGAAGGCTGAAGTGTTAGTGCGTGTAGCCCTTCACAAGCACCGGGCTCTCATTCAGAAAATCATCCGACTTCAGGCGGTTCAAGTCATAGTCGGACTGGGCAACGATGATCGGGCTCTGCACGAGGTCCGTGTCTGAGATGCTCCGGTCGATGCCGACAAGATGGCCGGCCCACACCGAACCATCCTTCGAACGCAGGAGGCTCAACTCGCCCATCACGACGCCCTTTTCGTTGCGATAGGTCAGCATGGCGCGCTTTCCGTCCGAACGGCCCGTGAGGTACCACCAGCGCGGATCGGGTTTGCCGTCCTCCGAATAGCCATGGAAGCGGCCACGAACCACGCCGGCACTATCGAGGTTCGAGATGCGGAATTCATACTTAAACTTGGTGGTCGTGTTGATTTTGCCCTGGCCGGGGGGCTGTTCGCCCGGCTCGTTCGTAAACGCCGCCATATCCTGACGCAGATACAGGTATTCGGCGGCCGGATCCACCCACTGCGGCGCGTGGGTGGCCGCGACCTGCTGAATGCCACCGGCCAAGACACCCGCGATGCCAAGCGTCTTCGCCAACACCAGCCCCCTGCGGACCGACGGATTGCGGATGAGCTGGCTTGCACCCGACTTCGCCCAGGCAAGCAACTGCTTGAGCGGCGAAACCGTCGCCGCCGCTTGGGCGGCGGCCGAAGCTTCGGCGATCTCGGGAGTGGCGACTGCCGCATCGCCAGAAGCGGTCACGACGGCGGCATGCGAGATGCGCGACGTAACTTCGACCGGCGCGATCACAGCGGCATCGTGCGAGATCCGCGCGGCTGTATCGTCCGTTGCGGTCGCCGCTGTGTCGCGGGAGATACGCGCGACAGCATCGTCGGACTGCGGCGCCGCGGCATCACGGGACAGCGGCACGACCACGGCATCCATTGCCGCGGCGTCATGCGAGATGCGCGCGCTGGCATCACCCGGCGCGCGCGCCGCAGCATCGTGCGAAATCCGCGCGACTGGCGGGGTAGTGTTGGGGGAGAGTGACGCCGGCGCGTCATGCGAGATGCGTGCGGTAGAAGACTTATTCCCAAGCTTGGCCATGGCCAATCCTATTAGGGCGGTGTTGAACCTCATACCGCTGCCCTCGACGCGTATGAGGACCACGCGCCAAGGTTAAAGGATCGATTCTGAACGCAAGCTGTCCGCATCCTTAACGTGTGGTAATGATGCGCTAGGCAGACACGCGGATTTCCGGCGGCAAGTCATTGATCCAGAGGCATCAAAGCCCTTGTGGTAAAGCCCGTGGAGGTAGTGAGCGCCATTGTGTCGCATGCCACCAGGCTACCGGCCACCGCAGTAATTGGCGCAGGCAATGAGAGCGTTGGTATCGGCTTACGTCATCATGATGCGAACCCGCTGCTATCGCGCCACCGCGCAGAAGCTCCGATTCTCCATAAGAGCGCGGCGATGCCGTTCCTTATCGTCTCAAACCAAATGGACCGGCTGATCCGGCCGGCCGACCCGCGACGTTTATAGGAATCGTGGCTGCCAAGGACCTCGTACCGGCTGCCGCCGGCGTGGCCGAATCGACGAAATTCCTGCAGCTGGACTTTGTGCGGTCGTTGCGTAATGCATGTTCGGAGCCAGGCGATCCGCTGGCGGGCCCGCAGCGGGCGCGAGTGGCGCAATGCCGCCTGGATCCCCGGTTAGATGATCTACGGTCAGCGGCAGGTCAATGGGCAGTTCCGCTCTTACGCGGCGGCCCTGGACATCATCGCGCACGAATTGCTGCATGGCTTGACCGGTTCAACCGCGCGTTTGAATTTCGATTTCAGTCGGGCGCGTTGAACGAAACCTACTCGGACATCTTTGGGATCATTGTTTCCAACCGCCACATCCCAAACATCGACAATTGGAATTGGGAGATGGGTGAGGATCTCACCGAAACCGGGCTGCCAATTCGCGATTTTCGTGAGCCGACCCGGTTCAACCAGCCCGCTCATAGGGACGACTATCTCGGTGTTTCGATCGACGAGGATCACGGTGGAGTGCACACCAACAGCGGCATTCGCAACAAGGCGGCGTTCAACATTCTGACCGCAAGGACCGGCGGCAAGCAGCTATCCACCCCTGTCGAGGTGGCACGGCTTTTCTACACGACGCTCGTGAATCATCCAACTCGCACCTCCGAGTTCATCGACAGCAGGAGAGGGGCGATATTGGCGACAAGGTCGCTGTTCCAGTCCGATCGGCACCGCGATCAAAAGGTGAAAGCCGTCCAGACCGCATTTGACGACGTCGGCATTGTCGATGCGGGCGTAGGGGTTTGAACTTCCTCACTGCCACAGGCTCAACGGAACTGAATTCTGCGCTCTCGCGGAAATCGCATTCGAGTGTGGCTTAGCTGGTTGGAATGCCAAGCGCATGTCGCCCGGCGCTATCCAGCACTACGACTTCATTCGTCGTGAGCGGGCCGCGAAGCCGCTCCTCGATCGTGATGGTCGTCGGAGCAGGCGGAGTCCCATCCGGCTGCTCAAGGACGATCTCATAGACCTGGGCGTCTGCGGTGGCCTGAATGATGCTGAACCAGGCCGATGCGCTGCCATCAGGTAGCAAAACATCGCAACTAAGGGTGAAGCGGTCCGGTCCTGTCAGGGCGAGATCGAAATTCGAGCCGGCCGGCTTGATCAACCGCCCGAAGCCGGTCGTCTTCCAACGCGTGAACAAGTCGATCCATTCCTTCGGCCAGGGCCCCCCATGTGACTTCGGCGGCATCGGACTTGCCGCGTTCAGGAAGTCAAGGACGTCCTGATGCTTGTTTTTCAAGTCGTCGTAACTCGACAAGTCCACGCGCTTTGCGGGTGGCAGCCGCAACATGTGTATCGCGTCAAGCGCGCGAAACATCGGCAGGATGTGCAGCTCGAATAGCGGGCGTCGGTCAGCCATCATCGCTCTTCCAGTGACAGAGTGCCCCAGAGTGGCCGCTGTGCGATCCGCTCGTTGGCGCTTGCGCGCGCACTTTCGAATTGACTATCAGAAGCCGGCTTAGCGTCGCTGATCAGCGTGACGGTGAACTCGTTCCCGAGCGCTGTGACGGCGTTGGTAATGTCAAAGTTCACATTCGTGGGATGATGCGCGTGACCGTGCCCTTTCCAGACTGTCGCGGAGTCAGCGAGATAGCGCTGGCGCTCCTGCTCGCCGAGCGTCGAGATGTTTACAGCGGGCGGATGCACATAGGCGCGAATCGCATAGGTCGTGTCCGGCAGAACCGCAACGTCGCGGACACGCAAGATTCGCCGCCTCTCGCCTGCAACGCGCACTGCGCCCGTCGTCGTCATGCGCGGGCCAGCTTGCACCGACTCGAGATCCCGCTGTGTGCGGGCGGCGCTCGCGACGGGTACGGCAGGCGCATCGATCGAGAAGTCATACTGGTAACCGTAGGCGAAGCCGACCGGCATTGTCGCGGTCTGAGCGGTGTCCGCCATCACCGGAGTGAACGGTTCGACCCAGATTTTGGTGTTCGGCGTCGTGAATGGTTGTGGAGACGTTGCACTGGTGTGCACACGCTGCCAGCGCGCCCAAATGAGGTCGATATATGCATGGAACGACCAGTAGATCGGATCGCGAGATGCGCTCTCCGGATTTCCCATCGTGGGGCCGATGTCGCCGTGGATGGTGTTGTGTGGCCCCTTCTCCACCCATCCATAGCTGCCGCCCGATCCATCCGGAGCAAGCGGCTCACCTGCGAACAGGAGCCAATCCGTTTCCTGCACCATCTTGATTCTAATTTCGTCCGCATCCCACTGGATACGACGAGTCAAAGGCGTAACCGCGTGCGCGCGGCCGTCATGGAATAGCGGCGAGGTCCTGTCCTCGAAGGCCGTCGGAAAACGCATCCCCGACGCTGGCTTCGTCCAGTCCCAAAACGGCAGGCTTACGTCGGCGGTGCGCGGAGGATCCGCAGCGCGCAACAGTGCCTCGAAGCCAGCGAGATGCGCCCGATGCCAGGGAAAGAAAAGCTCGTTGCGGTGCTCACAAGCGCCGATAGATCCGTCTGGACGGACCCGCTCAAAATCATTGTGCAGAGCTGCCTGCCACACGTAGCCATCCTTGGCTGTGGCTGACGCGAGCCCACGTTGGACAATAATTTTGAATGCGTGCTTGTAGTTGTCGAGCTCCGTCGGCGTGAGGTCATCGATGTTCTTGCGCTGCGGCATCGCGGCGAAGGCCGGCGTACTTCCGAGGCCGACAGGAAGCAGGGCTGCAACGCCCGCCTGGCAGGTCGTTCTGAGAAGGTTGCGCCGCGTCAATCTGCCATTGTCGTCCCGCATCTCAGCCTCCGCAGTTAATCGCTATGCAACATTTGTCACTTCAGGAGTTTGCGCAACGTCGGATAGAACTGCACCCAGACGTTATCCATGCTGGCATGCTGCCGGTGACAGCTCTCGCAGACCTGATCGGGAAATGCCGGTGCGAACTCGCGAATGTTGGACGACCGTTGTTGGTCGCTGAAATCGTAGTAAGCCCATGGCGTCGTCTGGCCGTCGGGACGCGCCGAATTCTTGACAGCAACCTCCAACCCGCGCCGTTCACCGTTGAAAACCCCGCTCGACAGTACGCCGTCCGACTCCTTGCTTGCGGCGCTAAAAACTTCCATCACGAGTATCGTCGGCTCCGGGAAAGTCCTGGTTCTCCGGAAATGCTCATAAGCCTCCGGATTGATGTAGACGTTATGGAAGAGTTGAGGGGCGGCGCGCGCGGCTTCGACGGAGGTCATAGTCGGAAGCTCCTCCTTATAGGCAAGACCCAAGTTGGAGCCGACAAAAACCCAACCCTCGAAATCGATCGGCGCTTTCAGCCTGCCGTCGGGGCCGTATTCTGGTTTCGTAGCTGACTGGCCTACAGCGGAAGAAGACGATGCAAGCCATGTAACGGCGAAAACCAAAAAGATATGGATGGAGCGACGATGGCGCATGACCGCATTTACCACCAGCAGCATGTAAAACATTGCTCACCCCCTTCCGGTATCCTTCGGGAAGTCCACTAGCTCATTGCTTGCGGGATCGGGGCTCCTGCCGTAATCCAATCTGACAGCAGCTGGATATCGGCCTGCGCCATCACCCCCTGCATGGGCCCTGTCCCAATGATCGCAACCAGAAACATGCTGCGATCGGGCTCGCCCGGAATGATCCAGCCGCCGCGGATAAGCGCGGCCATCAAATCCAGCGGTATGTCGAACAGCGATTTCAGTGATACTGGCCTGCCGTTGACGTCGGGAAGTACGAGGTCGTCATGCGCGCGTCTGGCGCGGGGGGCGAAACGCTTGATCAACTCCGCGACCTGCGCGCCGAGGACGTCGGGAGTTGCGCGCGCTGGGCGGACGATCATGCCAGTTGTCGGCTGGCCGTCGACAAGAATGCGGTACACGAAATGGCCCGTGCCGGCATCCACGCCGTCATCGGTCTTAAAATTCCAGGAGAAGGTGCGCGCGCCCGATTGTGGCGTGCGTTCGTCCGTCACGACCTTCACCAGCGTCTGCCTGGGATCGAAGATCGTGATCGCCAGATGCCTTGCGTCTTGAGGGACCTGGGCGGTGATGTCGAGCGTATCCCACGCCTTTGGAATCGGCGGCTCCGCGATCCGCGGCGCGGCCGCCAATGCGGCCAGCGCGGCGCCTTCCGCCGCGATGCATTGATAAATCGTTCCGCCGGAAGCGTAAGCGACGATCGGTTCCGTCTTGGTAAAACGAAAGCGATTGAGGAAACGGCCGACGCCGTTGGCGTCGAACCATGTCGCGCCGCCATCAATCGTCCCACTGGTCGTACCATCTGGATTGCCTGACGTGAAGCCGTGGCCCCACCCGCCGACCCATCCGACCTTCTCATTAATGAAGCCGATCCCCTCCAACTCCACGTTCCGCTGCGGATCGGTGATCGGGATTCGCTTCCAACTCTGGCCGCCGTCAGTCGTCTTCAGAATTGCGGCTGCAGTGTCGTTCTCCAAAGACACAAACCCGACTTGCGGAGTCAGGAACTGGATCTTCCAGCCCCATTCGCCGGTCGGGAAGTCGATCCCGGAATTCTGCAGCTTGTTTTCCCAGGTCTTGCCACCGTCAGCGGTGAACATGATCACGGGCTTCAACTTGTCGTAGGTGGTCCCGCCGTTGCCGCCGACCACCCAGCCATGCAGATCGTCCACAAAATAAGTATCGATCAGAAGATTGGCGTGCGCCGCCATAGAGATCGAATTCCAGGTTTGGCCGCCGTCTGTCGTGTGCATAATCGCGGCTTCCCGATTCGGATATTGCGTCCCAGAAGCAAAGACGACTCCCTTCGAGGGCGAGGAGATCCCGCAGATTGCGCTGGGCAGTGGCGGCAGGCTAGCGGTTATGTCGACCCAGGTCTTGCCGTCCTCCGTCTTCCACAGGCGCTGCCGCCGCGTGATCGAGCCGACCCAACCGTCGGTCGCGCTCGTAAAACTCATGCAGCGGAGCCAAGTATCGGCATCGACCGTGTGCTGGACCGTCCAAGTCGTGCCAGCGTCTTCGGTATGCACGATCTGGCCAGCACTGTTCACACCCCACCCGATCTGCGGGCTGATGAACCAGATATCGTCGTAGCGTGTCTGGACTGGAGCCGTCGTGGGATGCCAATTGAAAGCCATGGGTCTTCCCCCCGGCAAAAACAAAACTGCGCGAGCCAACCGGAAACATCAGCATTCTATGCAATCAGGCAACTCTAATACAATTCCAGGATGCAATCAAATCACTTCATCTTAAGCGCGCATTTGCCGCAGCCCTCGCGGCTTGCTTCGCCCTGCGTGGGGCTTTTCGCAGCCTTACGGCGCAATTCAGGCGGTTCTGCGCGGCGGTAACAGCCTTCCTCTGATTGCGTTCGACCTCGATCACTTCAAGCAGATCAACGGTCGCTTCGCCGGCATGGTCGTAGCGCTACGCTGAGCGGGAGAAGGAGCACACCTCTTTCACGGCAATAATTAAGCCTAATCCATCATGCCTTAGCGGCTTGCCGGCACGGTCACGAGATTGACGTGCCGGATTTCGCTCGGCTGCGGTGGACGCGCCGCGGCACCGCTTTGTACGATCTGCAGGCGCAATCGCAACCGCCCCTCTACAAGAGCCGACCGTGGTACAGGAATCGTGGCGGTCTCGCCGCGGGGCGCATTCGGAATGCCAAGTGATCTGACTGTGCCGAGGAGTTTACCTTGCTCGGTCATAACCTCCAGGCGGGCGCCGCGCGGCATCGGCCCGGTCACGAGCTGAATTTCGACCGCTTCATCGGCCGCTAGCGGGTGCAGCGCCTGCAATTCGATCACGCCGCTCTCCTGCCCAATCAGCGGGCTCGCAAGCAGCACGCTGGCGCAGATCAAAAGCACTCCGGTCGGCAAGCCAGTTCGCATCCGGTCGTCAGTCTGTCCTAATTCGGATGGCGCTGACAAGTGGTGCGGGCGCTGCGGCTGCAGTCGGAGCCGCCGCGGGACGAGGCGGAGCCCCGATCGGCACGACACGCACATCGAGCGGAACGGTTGCCCCCGTGGCGGCCGAAGCCAGCGAATCCGGCAGCGGCACCGTGAACGTGGCCGGGCCGTGATGAGGATGGCCGAAGACGGTGATCGCGCCGGCCGCAACCGGTGCGCTGCCCGGACCGGCGGACACCAGCACGCGAAAGCGGCGGCCGGCGTCGTCATGACCGAGGTTCAGGGTGACCTCCACGACGGGGTTGCTGTCCGCGGAAGCACTCGATGCCAGCGCAGCCGCCGGCACGTCGGCGATACCGCCGGCTGCGGTCCCCGCCCCGACCGCTGCGGAAGTCATCCGGGCGGAAAATACCTGCGGAGAAGCCTCGGCCACCGGGCCCGGCGCAGGCACCTGATCGTCGCCCGAACCCGGCGAATAGTCGTAGTCGAACAGCACAGTCGCGGCGTAGTCGCCGGCCTTGGTTTGCGAGACCGGCTCGCCCTTTGCATTGCTGAAGAACAGGAACTTCTCGTCGGACCAGGCGGTGAGATCGGCGCCCTGCGGAAGGATTGGACGTCCCAACGCAGTCTGCCGGCGCGTCCAGACCGTCCAGAGCCGATCCAGATTGCCATGGTGCAGGAAGAAGATGGGGTCCACCGGGGAGTACATGGAGATCATGAACGCAACGCCGCCGCCGCCCATCGCGCCATGCACGTTGTCGTGAGGGCCGCTCTCGAGAATGCCCTTGATGCTGCCACCGCTATGGTTGGCAGCCTTCGCACTCTGGAAGCCAGCCGGAGCACCGGTAGCTCCGCTGCCGGCAAACTGCGACGTCCTCAACGCGCTGCGTATAGTGCTCATCCCGACTGACAATTTCGTGTTGGAATCGAGATCCGGATTGGTCGCCGTCAGACCTCGTGCACTCGGCTGGTCGAAGAACACTTGCGGCAAGACCTGCCAGAAATCACCCGGCGTGGTGAATGGAAACGGCCGGAGCGCCAGCAGCTCCTTCTGTGCCGACGAAAATGATGCGTAGAGCGCCGTGATGGCCGGTTCGAAGGCCGTCTTGAATTTCTGGAACGTCGGGATGAACGCGCCATTGTTGGGATCGAGCACGTCGTCGAACATCGCCGGCGGCACGCGCGGCGTCTTGGTCCAGTCCCAATAGGGCAAGGCGAATTCCGGATCGCCGGAGAGATCGCGCAGCGTCACCTCCAGCCAGCCGAGATAGGCGCGATGCCAGCCCAGAAACCACCAATTGCCGTGCGGGCAGTCGAGGAGATGAACGATCGCGTTACGATACCAGTTCCGCGGATCGGTCGGAGGCAAGGCCAGCATTTTCTTGATCCCTGCCTTGTAGCTGGCAAGAACACGCGGAGGCATCGCCGGGTCGGTGATCTCCCAGCGGCGGAATTTTGGCGTCTGGGCCGAGGCGACGGACGGAAAAGCCTGCGATACCGCGAGCGCGGCCCCTGCTGCCAGCAGATCGCGGCGAGTCGGAGAAGGACGAGCGGCACGGATCATAGTTTTCTCCAATCCATTTGGCGTTTCGTCGCGCTTAGTGATTGTGATGTGCCGCCGCGATCCCACCCGTCCCGTCGGGAATACCGATACGGACGTTCTGCATCATGCCCTGGTCCTCGTGATCCAGTATATGGCAATGCAAGACGAAGTCTCCGATGTAGCGGCGATAGCGGGTGTACACGTAGGCGGTGTAGCCTTGGCGGATGAACAGCGTGTCTTTCCACACGCCCTTCAGGTTGGCATATTGGGGCTCGTCGGCATCGCCGCTCACGCTCACATCCTGGCCGGTGGAGTCTTTGATGATCTTGGCGACCTGAAACGGATTGACGTGGATGTGGAACGGATGTCCGAACGCATTGACGGTGGATAATTTCCACTCCTCAATGCCGCCGAGCGGCAGCAACTGGTCAATGCGGTCCGGCTTGTAAGGCTTGCCGTTGATCTGGAAACCCGCCCCCCCGATCTCGAATTTGGCTTCCCGTTGCGGTGGCTTGATATCGTTGTCCGCAATCGCGGCGTGCGGGACGAATGAATCGAGGCGAAGGTCGTTGGTCAGATCGTTGCGCACCTTCTGGCGCGCGGACAGGGGCATGAAGCTGTCGGCAGCCGCGATGAGCTGCGCCTGGACATATGCCTTGGGATCGGCGACGGCGGCGCCCGCGGCAACGGATACTTTGCCGAGAAACTGACGGCTCTTCACCTGGCTGTTCACGGTGCTGGTGGCGGGCGCCGCTCCGTCGAGCACACAATACTCGCCGGCCTCCGGGAACACCACGAGCACGTCCTCGCGATAGCCCGGCTGAAGCGTGCTGGTGGAGCGCTCGACGACCTGCGAACGCGTCAACCCATCGGCGGCGAAGGCGAATTGCGGCAGCAGATCGTTGCCGGGACAGTTGCGCGTTACCCAGTCCTCCTGCTGTTGTGCCGCAATCACCGCATAGGGATCGGCGTCCGCCCGCATCTTCTTGAATTGCAGATTGACCGTATCCCTCACGCCGGCATGGACGACGCGCCAGCGCTCGATCGCACCGGCACGGGCGCCGGCAAAGGTCGGGATCACCTCACCATTGATGCTGGTGTAACGGCCGGACTTCCGCCACGTCGTCGGGCCGAACTGATCATAGCCCTCGATCCCACCGACATCCGTCGAGGCACAGATGTAGAGACCGTTGGCATCCTGCTTGATCTGCCCATTGGCATCCCGGCACGCGTACTGGATTTGCTGGAGCAGGATGACTCGTTCGCGGTACTTTGCTCCATCGCTATTGCGCAGCAAGGTATCGATGTCGCCATGACCATCCGGACCCGGCGGGCGGTTGCCCCGGACGATCAACGCGCCGGCCATGCCGCTCGACACCTGAAGCGCGGTCGATCCATGCCTGTGCGGATGATACCAGTATGTTCCCGCCGGATGATCCGGCGGCAAGTTGTACTCGTACTGAAAGCTAACGCCCTGATTGATACTCAGCAGCACGTTGTCGCTGTTGCCGGCGGGGCTGACCCACAGACCGTGCGCATGCAGGTTGGTCCGGTTAAAGCAGTTAGGATTGTTGACGTCCGGATCGGTCGGCGGGCATTGCGGGTCTGCGGGCAGCTTGTCGTTGTTCAGCGTGATCCGTACGGTCTCGCCGGGGTCGATCTCTATCGTCGGTGCGACGAACGGGACTTTCGGAGCCTCGACTTCCCGGACGTCGCGATACGAGCGCAATTTCACCGAGTCGTATTGATTGCGACCCGGATTATAGATCCTGGCGTCCGTGTATTGGATGTTCAGGTTGATCACCGCTTCTCCGCCGGCGACCGGCGCGGCTCGCGACGGCGCTCCCGCCGCCGTCGGCGCCGGCGCACCGACACGCGGCGATAGACGCTCGATATTGGCAACCGGGGGGTCGACGGCAATGCGCTCCGTGACCTGCCCCGATGCGATCCCGGTGCCGGCGAGTTGAGCAAATGCGAGCAGAAACGCGCCCTTGAAAATCCTGCTCAAGACGGCGGAGCAAGATGTCCTTCCAAAATCCGTCTTCGAGAAGAGAGCGTGCGATGATAGGCAGGCCGGCATGGCGCGATACCTCGAATGATCGGTCTGGTGCGAGCAATCCTTGAAGCCGGTGATCGTCGCGTCTAGGGCCGCTTCACCGCGATGAACGAGGCTACATAGCCTGCTGGGGCCCCATCATGCGGCTTCGCACGAATGACGCTGCCGACGAGCGCAGGCACCTGGTTGACGCCGGCCGGCCAGCGATAGTTGAGCTGGCCGCGATAGTCATATTCCCAATTTGCGGTGCCAGTGCCGGGACGCCCGAGACCCACGATCTCCACCGTGGGCACTCCCGTGGCGGGATCCTGCTTGACCGTGCCTTGCAGATCGAGCCCGCCACCCGGCCACTCGATCGCTCCCTTCAACGTGGTGCTCGTCGGGATCTCGAAGGTGAAGACGGCTTCGGCGAAAATCAGCGCCAGCGCCTTCTCTGCCGCCGTGTTCGGATCATCCGCGACCGGCGTCGGGTTGTTGTGAAAGCTTCGATAAGTCCATTTCCCCGCCAGGCTGCTCGCCGAATTTTCTTCTGAATGCGAGAAGGCTGGCAACAACACGAAAGAGAGCACCGCAATGGACGCGAACAGATGTCGACGCATATCACGCTCATAAAATTTAGAGTTGAAATGTCGACAATGTACTCCTCTGCTAGAACAACCGCAAGACGTCATTTTCGCGCATCAGCATCCGCGGCTTCAAGATCGGTTCGCCCGCAAATCCAGTTTCGCCTCTCCTTGATCGTCACATCCTGCATCGCCATCGGTTCCGCAGTCATGCAGGCGTGCGCCCATTGCATCTCCGGGCTGCCGAACTCAGGACGAACCAGCGTCCCCTCGATGTACCGACGAAATTCCCTGCTCTTGTCGGTTCGCCGACATCCTCGATTGCGCCCTGCCAGCACCGGCCCGCCGGAATCGCCCTGGCAAAAGGCGCTGATGACGGTCGCCCGGGCCAGGCTTGAACTTGTACTGGCCGCCGGCATCTTTCTGCAGTGGCACCGGCCAGGTCAGATTGAAACCACCGAGAGTGCCCTGGTCGGCGTTCGAGAAACCTTAGCCTGCGATCGTCGCGTCAGGAAGAAAGCCTCCTGCGCTCGCCAGGCGAGCCGTTTCGACCGGGTCGCAGGGTACGGCGAGGCCAGTTGCAGCAGTGCCAGGTCATCCGCGTAGTAGACATTGTTAGTCTTGGCGGAGCCGCCATAGCGGTCATAGACCATCGCGCGCGATAGCTTGCGCTCGCGTTCAGCCGCAGTCAGCGTGACGGCGTTGCCCGCGGTGATCCGGAGTTGGACGAGTTCGTCCGCGCCCATCATCAGGTCGGCACCCCGATTGGCGCCTCGCGTGCTCGTTATGGGTGCCAGATGCCCGGCGTGACCGCCGTGACTTCCGTCCTCGGTCGGCCAGGTAAACGTGCCCAGTTGTCCTACTTTGACCTCCCGTGAGCCTTGCCCGCCGTCAGGTAGCGTCGCCAAGATGTTGAAGCTAAAGCCGCCGTTCTTGCCGTCTGCGCCGACTTCCACGTCCGCAATAACGAGCCATGCCGCGGTGATCGCACCAGGAGCCGCCGGTGCGCCGGCTGCCGTGAGACTATGGAGCTGCGACCGAGCCGATTGCGGAAGCTTCAGATCGACGGCCACCGAGCTCGAACCGAGCTTCATCGGCCTCGCCGCGGCTAAGGTAGCCATGGTCGAATTGGCTGCTCGGCCCGTAGGAGGCATTGGCGGTTCGCTCTGGATGGTGGCTGCCGCAACGATTGCTGGCTGAAAGGCGGGAAGCGGCGTCTCTTCCTCGTAACGATATCCTAGCGAGCCCTGGCGATCCACAACCGCACTGGCGGTCTGCCTCATGTCTCGGCCTGATCGTACGTGAAGGTTTTTTTTGCTTCCAACGGGTATCATTCGGGTTGGTGTGCCCCGCCATTTTCGTCCAGACCGTCCAGAGCCTGTCGATATTGGCATGATGCACCCAAAAAACGGGATCTTTGGCCGACGCCCGGATATTGCCCATGTCTCCGCCGACCAGGTCGTGCACGGCTCCGTGCGGATCAAGTTCGAGCGGTACTGAGAAGCACTTCCGCCAATCCGCCGGCGACGCCGGCAACAGAGCTTTCTGTTCGAACGGAGACCGGGACAATGCGCCGCTGTTGATGCTGTCATTCGCCCTGGGATGTCTAAGTAGATTCGATGCGTCCGTGCCTTCAGTGAAGATCTGCGGCACGTCGTCATCCTCGTACCAATTCCAATAGGGCAGCTCGAATGCCGTCGTGGCGCCGGCCTCTCTTGAGCGGCGCGCTTGAGCGTCGCCTCAAAGAAAAAGAGAAACGGTCGATGCCAGGAGATGAAATGCTCCGCCACGGTACTCGGACGCAGCGGATTGGTCTTGAAGCGAGTGTGTTCGCACTGGTTGTACAGATTTCCTAGATTCCCCGGGTCGTCCATCGTGCCGTGGACCGCCGACCAATAGTACCACCCGAGGGGATCATCCCGATTTGCTTGTGAACGGGCCTTCATCTTGCCGACCCCGGCTCGTAAGGCGGCGACCTTCTGAGGATCCTGCGAGAACGACTTGATGTTTTGTCGCGTTCTCACGGCGCCGGTCTCCGCTCTAGCCGGTCCCGACGACGACTTGAGGAAGACCCATAAGCGCGGCGTAGGAGAGCAACGTCCTTCTAGTGAGAGTCACCTCGCCTCTCCTAAGGTTCGGGACGGTCAGTCCGGGCACCCTTGCGTGATCCAATCTTCGATAATCTTGATCTGATCATCCGGTATGAACGGCCCACCCTTGGGCATACGTAAAGCCGGGCCGGCAATACCTGCCCTTAGATCGACTATTAGATTCGTGGCTGCTCCATTTTGCCCGATAAGTTCGGGTTGAATGAGACGTTTTCCATGTCCTGACGCAGCGAGAAGGCTTTCTTTCGTGTCCCATTTGAAAGTCGCGCCGTGGTTTCCCAGTTGCGCCGGCCTACCCTTGGCTTGCACCCAAGCGGCCATGCCGGCTTCGAGAATTCCTTTCACTTGGTCGAAACCCATGTGCCCCTCCCGGCGTCACTTAGAGTCGACTACGAACTTAGAGAAGATGTGGCTGACGTTCAGCTTCTTAGCCTGCAAGATCACGCTTCCGCTGTTGTCCGTCACCGCCTGAGTATCGTGACAGCTGAAGCAGTTGACGAAGCTGTTCTGCGTAAAAGACTCCATGGCCAAACTGGAGAGTCCGTCTTCGCCAGCGACGATCGCTGCCGGGTTGTCCGTGTCCATTCCCGCGGGGTTTGCGATCGACATGTTTGTCTTGAATTGATCGGGCTTGTCCATCCAAATCGCACCGACGAGCCGATAATTGCGGCGTGCATCGTTTGGGGCGCTTTTCGCAAACAGCGCGGTCATGGATTTGTTGAGGTCTACGATATCGCCGTCCTCGTCCGTCCCCGTCCCAACAGATTTCGAACCCGGAAACATCCGGTAGATGGAAGTTTGAATTGGCTTCCCGCCCGTCGTAAAGGTCTGGGATTTCTCATCGAATGCGGCTGCCATCGCAGCTTCGGTGAGAAATTGATTGGCCGCAGATGCAATAGTCCCGCTTTTGTACAAGACAAAGTCCTGCGTGCTGATCGGACCATCGAGCCCTCCAGGTAAGCCGTTCTCAACCGATGGCTGGGCGGCGGCCGCCGGAGCGAGATCGCGAATGCCATTACCGTCGACGTGCTCGAATGTGGCCCAGACGAATTCAGGGTGCCCCTCGGGAATGAATACGACGTGGAGTGCGAGCAGAGCGACAGTCTCGGTTCGAGGTGGTGCGGTCTCATCGACAACCAATTTCGAGCCGTCGCGTTTCAACGTGGGCACGCTTGCCTCGGCGACTGTTATGTAATCAGCAGGCGGGTTGTTTTTCGGCACGACTCGCCAAGCCGATTTGAGCTCCACAGCTCCTTTCGGCAGCTCGAGTTCAGGGTCAGCACTCTGGACCGCAGCCTTCGTCGTCAGCTTCTTTGCCGACACGAATTCGGCGAACGTCTGATTGATGTGAATGGCGTAGAAGATCGGTTGGCCATCTTGATCAATCAGAAGGCCGGCGAAGCCGGCTTGGCGCACGCCTGCGTTTATCGAGCCCGGATCGTTCGGACCGGGAATTCGTACCGTCGCGACGTCGAAATTGTTGGAGCCTTTCAGGCCACGAGGCGCCACCGCCAGCAAATTCGGCCTCTTCGCCGCGAACTGAGGGGCGATCTGAGGCCCGAATACATCGCCGATCGTCGGATACGATAAGAACGCTGGATTTCCGTTCACGGGGCGAGCGGCAAAAAGGAAATTGTGCCAAGCCGGTTTGTAGAAGACGCAATCCGGCTCCGGATGTGGCGGCGGGCGATCAAAGGCGGGAGCCGGCGTATTTGGTAACCATTGCGACTCCGCAGGGCAGTCCGCGCAGCCGAGTGTGGGAAAGAGAAGGGCGAAGGCGATCGTCGCGGCCGCTCTCAAATTGATGAAACGAAATACGATAGTGTCCACGGAAAACCTCCGCGATGATTGCGTTGAATGATCTGTCCGAACCTCGAAGGCGTCTGAAACTGGCGCGTCAGAAATAATTGTCGATCCCGGCCAAACGTTAATGTGGTCAAACGGCATCTTGGGCCGGCAAACGAAATTCAAGCCTGGCAGTAAACCGAGGGTATCGACTGGCTGATTGTTACGTCTTTTTGCGGCAATTTGCAATTGTATTTTAGGGGGACTCATAATGTTGGCCAAGCGGAACGCTTAGCTATAGTTCGATATCGATGATGTCGCCGGCGAAACGTATCTCTCTTCAATGGAAGAGATTGGCGCACGAGTTGTGACCGAGGAGTTTCCCTGGCCTCAACGTCGAGGGGAGAGCCCGTCGAGACAGCTCGCTGTCGTTCGTCTCGCATGTCTTTCATGTCTTTCAAGCCTCAACAAGACGGCTATCTCCAAACAGGGCGGTTGTCGGGGCCTTTACATTTATAAGTTGTTGCGACATCCTTGCTTTAAGCAAGGGGGACAGGATGAAGAGTGTTCTGGCGTTGTGCGCCGCACTGGGTTTATGCGGTTGCGCGTTGCTGCCATTGGACGAGCGGCACGGCGCCGCGACGATCGAGACATTCAAGCAGAGCATCCAATGCGAGATCGCGGCCGTCGCCACTGACCCACGATTTGCACACTTTCAACTCTCGAAATGGCTGGTGAAGACGTCGTTGGATATGACGTTGATAGACACGTTGTCTGGAGATGCGAAGGCTACCGTTCCCATTCCGAATCCTACGCTGCCCAACATCTTTCCGGGTGGGTCGCTCAGCGGAAAGTTCACCCACACCGGCCACGTCGATTTCGCCGTCTCGATTCCGGAAGCCATCGCCATCTATGGCGACAAATGCCAAGGACCCGATCCCTCCCAGACCCATCTCGGTCTTGCAGCCTGGATAGCTGCCACTCTTGACCAAATCCGGCCCGAGAACCACGGTGGGCTGAGCTACACCGTCGACGTAGACGTAATCGCCAGCGTCGGGTCCCGTTTTGGATTCGTCTTCAGCATCGTCAATACAGTCGATTCCGGCGCCGGTTATCAGCGGGAAGGTGTGCATCATCTCGTCGTAACGATGTCGGAGCCGACACCGCCGTCAGGCCCGTTGGCCGTGCGGGTCGTTGGACCGGTACGCGTCGTCGACAGCAGGCCGGTTAGACAGCCCCAGCTACAGCCCGACGCATCGTCAGGTCAGCAAGGCGAGTTAACGCCGGAGCCTCCCCATGTCGCGAGCAAGCCACGGGTGCGACGCGCGCCACAACTGCCCTATCGCAATCCCGCTCTCGAAGATCCGAACTTGAACAGGATGCTCCAGCAACAGGCTCCGGTCAGGCTTGCCCCGGGGACCGTCTTACGATGAAGGTCTATTCGATCGATGGGGGCTGGGCGCTCTCCAGCACGACCGCTCGGCCCAGCCCTCTGACGAACTGTTCCTTCAAGACGCCCTGAATTTTCACCTTCTTGCCTAGATAATCAGCTTGGGTAGGCGGGATGCTCTGTTGGCCGCTCGGTGGCCGTTGTATTTCGAGCGGTGTTCTCAAACGTACGACGACCGATTTGTCCGAGCCGGGTTGCTTGATGACCAACCGCGAATTAGTGAAGTAGTTCGTGCCTTCGTTCTCCAGGACGCCCTCGACCACGAGATTGCTATTCAAGAGTTTGTCTTTGTTCTGGATTACTTGCGAAGGGGTAAGCACCTGGGACGAGCCGGTAGGGCCTGACGTCTGACCGTGCGCCGGAACCGAGGCTGCAAGCAGCAAGACGATGGCTGCGAAGCTTGGAATGCGATCGGGCAAGCCAAATCTCCTCGATGAACCGATTGACAGCGTCATCTTTTTAAGGTTGCATTGGAGCTATACTACAACATTTTTCATAGTGCGCGGATGGGCTTGTCATGCGCAATTTTCTCCTCGTCAGCTTTACGCTTTCCGTTATGGCCGTTTCGGTCCCGACCGCATGGGCTACAGAGCCGCCCGCCGGTGGAGGCGAGTATCCTAACACGGAATTCGCTGATCGCTTCCGTCGGTTTACCACCAAACGTGGCTTTCTGAACCTTACAAAATCGATCGTTGCCAATCGTGTCGCCGTTGAGACAGGCATATTGACCGTGGACGCGGCGGACGAACGCGGAGGAACCCTGATTAAAGGCCGCAGGTCGATCCCCGTGATCGCGCTCAAATACAAGGACACGGCACAAGACCCCTATTCAGTCTCCAATCTCGAGCAAGAGCTTTTCAAAGGGCCTTGGCCCACCGGCACTATGTCGGATTACTACAAGCAGATCTCCTACGGGCAGTTTTCGGTCGAAGGACAGGTGCTTCCTTGGTGGAAAGCCAGCAAGCCGGGTTCCTACTACGAGGGCGTCGTGCAGGAGCAGCAGCAGGGTGGTATCACGAAGAGGATCCCTTGCAATGGCATGTGCTCGACCGCAAAGCTCGGCGAACTGCTCGTCGCAGCACTTACCGCAGCCGAAAAGAATCTCGATTTCTCGAAGTACGACAACGATGGACCCGATGGCGTGCCGAACTCCGACGATGACGACGGTTACGTCGACTTCGTCGCGTTCGTCCATCCGGGGCGGGGAGGCGAGTGTGGTGCCCCTGACGGCCAGGTCAATAACAACATCTGGTCACACCGTTTCAGGCTCACGGATCTGAACGGCAAGGATTACGAGACGAAAGCCAAGGCGAAGGATGGTCGCCGTATCAGGATAGACGATTACGTCATCATGCCCGCGCTGGATTGCGACGGAAAACGCATGATCGAGATCGGCGTGTTCGCTCACGAGTTCGGGCATGCGTTCGGTCTTCCCGATCTCTACAACACCGGCAGGTCGGCCAAATCGCAAGGCGTGGGCACCTGGGACCTCATGGGAGCGGGCTCCTGGGGAGGCGACAACAAGACGCCGGAGCGGCCGTCGCATATGTCGGTGTGGTCGAAGGCGTTTCTCGGGTGGGTATCGCCGCTCGTGGTGACTGAGGACATGACCCATGCAACGCTTCGGCCGGTCGAGGACTTCCCGGACGCGTTGCGGATTAACGTTTCCAACGATGTCTACTATCTCCTCGAGTACCGGACGAAGAAGGGCTTCGACGATTCCTTGACGGGCCCCGGCGTCGTCATATGGCGGATCAACAACGCGGTGACCCAAGTCGGCTTGCTCAACAACTCCGTCAACAACGATCCCAGCAACGAAGGCGTCGCGGTCATCCAGGCGGATGGATTGCTCCAGCTCGAAGACATAAAACAGTTCAACCGAGGTGATGCCGGCGACCCGTACCCGGGTACTTCGAACAACACCGCTTTCGACAATGGCAGCAACCCCGCGAGCACCGGCAAGATCGCCATCTGCAACATCAGCCTGACGGCGGCGGCCGCATCATTCGACGTCCACGTCGGGGCCGGCTCCTGCCGGAAGTAGAGACCGGCGGGCAAACTTAGCGGTGGCGGGGGGCTTCCATTCAGCAAGGGGCCTACGTCAATCTCATGCCGGGAACGAAATCGAACAATTCGCTCCACGGAACGGTCGCAGTGCCGCCGGTGATTTGGTCGATCACGATCCCAGTTCCCGCGGGCGAACAGAAGAACGGTCTCACCCGGTGATCGTCGTTCTCGTAGAGCACCCGAAGACGCGACGGGTCCTGCGGCAGGACCGTGATCTTGCGAATTCGATTCGCTTCGAGCTCGTCTCTGTCAGAGCAGAGGTTGACGAAATTCGGTCTCTTCCACCGTCCAGTCAGCCACGCCGCTCCCTTGTCGGACTTTTCGACGACGTCCTCGTAGACGCTGACCGCCTTCACAGGGTCGAGAATGCCGGCTGCGGCGACGAGCCCGTCTAGTTTCGGTACATACCGTGACGATGCGATGAGCCGATTCTTTATCGCGTTCGGGTTTTCCACCCCGAGCGACCGTATCAGAGCCGCGGTGAACGACACGAAAGCGGCCGCTACCGAGGTGCCGAAGTTCTTGACGCTCGCGCCTTGTCGCGAAGTCTGATCGATGGCACAGCCGGGCGCGGCAATATCGACGTACTCCGGAGAGAAATTCGAGAAATTCGCACGGCGCCCATCCGGTCCGTGCGCGGCGACCGTAATGGCTTGGTCCTGGAGGCGGCCAAGCTGCCCGCCGAAGAAAGCGGGATACAGCGGTTTGATGTTCAGATCTTTCCCTCTATTTCCCGCGGCTATGACGAGAAGAAGTTTTGGGTAACCTCTCGCGGCAGTGACGACGTTGTCCATGCTGTTGGGTGAACCGACACTCAGGTTGACAATGTCCGCATAGCTCGAAGCGTACTGAAGGCCGCGCAGAATTGCGCCCTCGCGGATTTCAAATTTGTTCTGGTCGGCGATGACAAGATTGACGACCTTCAGCCGGAGATGCTGCGCGAGGCCCGTGAACTGCCGGGTCTTCGCTCCGCCCGTCGCGAGATCGGCGACGTACCACCCATGTTCGGCGGCCTCGTAGCTGGCGGCGGGCGCGATCTTGCCCAAGCCCCGCGCATCTATTCCGTACACGTCATCGATGAAGCCATTTCGGTCGTCATCGACGTTGTTGTTCGGAACTTCGAGCAAGTTACGTTCAAGCAACTGAACGGGAATTTCTGCAGAAGGCAATTCGACGCCAGTGTCTAGAACCGCTATGCGGGCTGGCTTTACCGTTGCGCCGGCCGTCTCTAGGGCGAGTCTATTTCTCGCCAAGGCCGCCGAAATAGCCCCCTCGTTGATCGGCCATGCCGCATTGGGGTCGGCTGCACTACAATCGGATTTGTCGACGAATCCCGTCTCGAAGTTCAGCGGTTTGATGAGCTCAATGTCCTCTACTCCGGGAGCCGCGGACTGCGCTTGCACGTTTGGCGGGGCGGCAGCGGTCGTGGCGGTAAGTCTTCCGAGCTCATTGACGACGGTTTCGGGCGAGGGAGCGGCTTCGTTAAGCTGGATCGTCGTGAACTTGCTGACGACGGGCAGCACGACCTGCTTCGCGTCCTTTGGGTCATCCAAGTTGAGGTCTGGATTGAGAATGCGGACGAGTTGTCGAATGGTCTTGTTGCACCGGAGGTCTTTGTCGTTGGGCCCGCAAGGCTTCAGAACGGCCTCGGAGTCCGTGCCTATTTCTCGCTGAATGACTGTGTCGATCGTGTCGTTCGGTCTCAATGGTACCTTGGCATCGCGAGCCCATTGCACGCATCCAGGCACAAGGACGTTTCGCGGCCTGTTTACCGGCGCTCTCTCGAAACTCGCTCCGTTGAGCTTGTAGAACTCTTCTTGGTAAGTGTTGGACAGACCCCCGCCGCAAAACGCCCGCATGAACGTTTCCGGTTTGACGCCTGCAGGTATCGTCAACTCCTTAGGTTTCGAAACGCCTGCCAAGTATTGGACCGCCTGATCTGACAGCGCTGAGGTCGCACGTACGGTCACCGTTTGTGCACGGCCGGTCGACGTCGCCGAGAAGAATACCGAGATCAAGGCTGCGGACGCGAGAAGCTTCCTCATCTGCATCCATCCGGTGCGTTTGGGAGACCACAGATGCGCTGGTCGACCGCGGCATCCGACCATTGTTTGATCCACGCCATCGCCTTTTCCGACGTCAGACTGGACATGTACGAGCGGCGCTGCACCGGCGAGACCCGGGAGTTGACGGAAGCCACCACCCTAGCGGAGGACATATCGCTTTCGATGAATGCTGGGCCTCCACTGTCACCGCGGCATAGGATTGCATCTTCGACGACCGTCGCGGTCGTGATGATACTATTCGGCTCGTGGGGCAGTTCACCGGGCAATGCCGTGATCGGGGAGTTGCCGACCCGGTAAACGTTGTCGATAGGCCCGGTGCCACTTATGCTGACACACCCAAAACCGGTCAGGCGAAGATACATGCCAACCTTGAGCGCCTTGGGATTCGTGTTCACCCTTTCGTACGGAACACCCGGTACTGGCTTCGTCATCTTGCATAATGCATAGTCGGCACTCGGATCTGCCGGATAGTCAGGGTGGTGGACACACGTTCCAGAGTAGGGCACGTCCTCGACCTTGATGGAAGCCTCCTGACCCGCTCCGACACAGTGTGCGGCGGTCAGCAGGCTCTGGGGGCCGATTAGGGTGCTCGTGCAGCCATGTCCCGCAGATCTTGAATAGAACGATGCGCGCCATTCCGTCGGTTCCGCGACTTCGGCGTTTCCAAGCCGCGGGCCAGCGGAATCCTGTGCCAATTCGCCAACCGATTCAAACGAGATACCGCCCGTATTGGGAGGCGTCATTGTCACGGGTCTATCGGTGGCGCAGGCTTGGATCGAAGAGGTTGCAACGGACATCATTGCCAGTGACACCGCAATAACGTACTGGGCCACGCGAAGCATTAGACATGAGACGGAACAATTCATGTGCAATGACGTCTAAATGAAACTTGATTAATGGATTGTAGCACACCCGGATGCAATATCTAGTTGCGTCTTTGCGAAGGACCTGAGCGCCGTCGCCCAAGGTCACGATGAGATACTGATGGACGGCGGAAATGGCGACAGCCCCTTTTACCACGATGCCGTGACAGCAGCGATGAAACAGCCGGGCGTCGATCCAGACCGGGTAGCGCTGTGGGGGATCGGCCACTCGGGCGGTGCCGTCGTGATAGCCTCCAGCGACGATCTGCGGGTCGAGGTCGTGATCCTGAACATGCCCTTCTACTCGGGGGCTCAAGATGCGAATGACCTACGTCACGCCTTGGCCGACATCGTTGGCCAACGCGATGGGCGACGAGGGCGCCCGGACCTTCTTATCGAGCGAGCACGCCTGGAATTTCTTCAACGGCAGCAAGGAACGGTCCGACGCGGCGTAGACGCCTGGGGAAAACAAGATCACGCTCCCATCCTTCTATCATCTGGCCAAGGCCGAGCCCCGTGACTTCATCTCAAAGATCTCGCCGCGTCCGATGCTGTGTATCTCGCGGCGCAGGAGGATCCCTTGACCGGCCGCGTCGAGGCACACCCGGGAAGTGTTCGCGAAGGCCGGTGCGAACGCGGAATTTGACGTTCTGACACCGCACCATTTGGCCACCTACTTCGGCGATGCCTTCGAGCGCGCGATCGATACTCAGCTGCAGTTCCTTAAGCGCACGCTGTTGAAGACGTGAGATCGCCGCCGATGCCGTCTGGAAGAGCCGACGAACGCGATTAGTCGGATCGATCCCGCGCGTCTACGAGACGTATCTCGTCCCGCTCATCTCGAGCCTTACGCGCGCGAGATCGCCTCGCGCGTCGCAGCAGTGCCCGCACGTACCTGCGCTGGAGCTGGCCGCAGGCACCGGCGTCGTGACGCGTAGGCTTGCCGAACTGCTGCGGCGCAATCGGCGCTCGTTCGCAGATTCGGGCCGGACCGCTTGAGTGGCAAGATCCAGGCTTTGGTTGTTGCGCTGCGGCGCGACTGATTTTTGGCAAGTCCGGCACCTCGTCGCTCGGAGAAAATGCAGTTGCATAGCGGGGCAACTCGCCGGATGATGGTTGAGTGGCGCCGGGCATGCCACTGAAAGAGGAAGATTTCATGGACCGAAGAATTTACGCGAAAGGGGTCGATTTCGCCCAAGTGGAGGAGGCCATCCGCGAAGCGCTGCGAGATGCCGGCAGCTCGAAGGAGCTCGCGGCCGCGGGGGTCCAAACGCCTCCCGGTTTTACCGACGAATTGAAGATCGCCAAGGGGCAGGGCATGTCTCCCGGCGAGTGGACGGAGATCATCGCGACTTTCGGTCCCCTCGCGGCCACCGTCGCCGAGGATGTCTGGACCATCGTCGTCGTTCCGTTCCTGAAGCGGAAATTCCGCGACGACCGGATCGCCACGAACAATCCGAACAGCACCTCACCGGCGGACAAGGGCGCGAACGAAAAGAAATGACTGACGGTCGGACGGCGCCGGAGCCGAGTCATCTCAATCTCGATGACCGGAAGATTTTCTCGCTGCGTGCTGCATACCTTCGAACCCTCGCCGATCTCTCTCCGGATGCATTGCCCTCGGACGAAGTCCAAGGTGAATTCGACGACGAACTCCGGAAAGTGAGCGCGCGAGTGCTGGGAGAGCATGCGCACGACCCGTTGGACACGTTTCTGACGGCAGTTCTGGATCGGACCTCTCGCGCGAGCCAAGCCGCGCTCGGAGGAGCCTACGAGGAGATAAGGCCCGTCGTCGACGCGCTGCGAAAGCGGATCGACGGGGTCAAATGCGGTCTTTGCGTCAAGGGCGACATCTGTAACGGACGAGCAGGCGACGATCGCATCGTCGCCGAAGGGGGGCGTTGCATCTCCGATATCAAGGAGGCAATGAGAAATGCGAAGGATGACGCGACCCGCGAATACGGTCGGGTGCCGGCCGCCGTCGTGGTCTGCACCTCCGGAGTGTCCCAGGCGCCGACCTGCATCCCGGGCCTCTCCCTCGCGGTGAACGGTCGAACCTGGTTCTCCGACGACGCGACGACCAAAACGAGTATCGTGACGGTCGAGGTCGCGAGTTCGCTGCTCGACGGCCAGTCAATGGCGGCGCTCAACTACGTCGCGTTGCACGAGATGTTCTGTCATGCCTACCAGATGTCAGCTCGACCGGAAGCCCGTGAAAACGAGGGATTGTTCGTCGATCCGATTGCCGAAGGCATGTTGGATGCCGTGATCGTGGGCCTCATGGAGGAAAAAGCGCAGGCTGCCGGCGTATCGGATACCGGCGCTGCCTCCGAAGCCGACATGGCTCGTCGCATTCACCTTGCGAGGAAAGCGACCCGCGACAGGCCGCGCTTCAGTCAGGCGCCCGAGGTCGCGTTGGGAGCCCTTGTCCATGACGGGGTCCTTAGCCTGTATTCGAAGGAGGTCGGCAGGAACAAAGCTTCTCAGGCGGTTCGCAGGCTGGCCTACGATCTCAATCTCAACGGATGGGATTACCGCCAAAGGCGAGACGCGTTCGTGCGATTGCGGGCCCATTTTTTAGGTAAACCTCGCGATGCCCAGCTGATCGACCTCTTCATTAGGTATTTAAATACCTCTTCTGTTAATGAGTTGGTGCATTATCTCACGAATAATTGAGAGGACACTTGTCCGATGAAAAAGAGTTCTATATGGACGGTCTGCTAATCCTATCCCGTGGCTGCTGATTTCCTCAACGGAAGGCTGTGAAATGCTGGAGCAGTTTCGAATTTTGGCAGCAGCCTTGCGGTTGCGCGAATTCGGCACGGCCGACCTCGCGCGAGAGAGCGGCGTTGCCGAAGGAACGGTCCAAAAGACGCTTTATCGCCGGAAGGATCTCTTCATCGCCGAAAAGGGCGCCCCCACCGGGCGGCGAGGCGGCCAAACGAAGCACTACCGGGTCAACGAAGACGCGCTGCGAGGTGCCATTCAACGGGAAGTCGACGAACTCGAGCTTCCGGATCCGGACGACGACCTGGGTGCGGCACTCGCCGAAGACACGATGTGTCGTATCCTTCCGCGCGTACGCAAAGACGAGCGCGAGCCTGTCTTGGCCGGCGTCGGCGAGCAATTGTTCGTCGGGGGGCGGCGGTCAAGCGCGACCGATGCGCTTTACGAACTGTATTCGGCGCTCCGCTATCTGGTACAGATGGAAAGATGGTTCGCGAAGGGCGCCGACATTTCCGGGCGCCTCGGATGGATCGTCAACGCGATACTCTCGGCCGAAGAAGCTGAGCACCGGCGAAAAAGTCCCGAGCACCTGCAGCAAACTGCCGCGAGGCTTCGCGCATTGCCGCACGACGCCCTGCATTTGGCTTCTTTCATGGGTGTCCTGGAGCCGAAGGCGAAGCCCGCGCCGATGGACCGTTGGTGGCTGGCGGTACCGGCCGCCGTCTGGACCGTTCTGCGAAGCGACTTTTGGCGGGATTTAGCGGGAGATCTCACACAACCTACGCTACTGCTGGCCTCCGGCACCTCTCCCGGCCTTCCGGTCCAACCGACCAAACCCGTCGTCATAACGCCGCCCGGTGACCCGCTCTCGCGGACCGCTTATCATATAATCCAAACCGAAGACCGACCGCGAGAACGGTGGTTCGAGCGCGTTCGATTGAGAGGCCTCAAATCCAGATACAATCCCGTGAAAGGCGATGAAGAGTATCCGATCGTTGGACTGTCGCACGTCCTCCCTTCCGATGTGCACGACTATGCACATATCGCAGGCGGTTTGACCCGCATCGGAGCGGACTATTCGCGGTCGGAGCCGCTCTACGCGATCAACGACGCCCACAAGGGATTTTTCGGTCAAGGCCCAACGTCCGTCATCGAAAGTTTCGACTTTCACTTTTCATTGAGACGGGTGGTCGGCTGCACGATCAGGCCAAACACGGCTTCGCAGTTCGGGTCGGACGCGCCCGTTGCCGCCGAAAGCTCGTGGATCCAGTTCGGAGAACTTCGCTTTTTCGGCGACAGATCTTCATTGGTCCCAAAAGGCTTCGCGTCCGATCCTCGTGCTTTTCACGAGCCGCCTCTACCGCCCAATTTCTCGGACCATATCAGTCTTCTCGCGCGTCATAACGGGGTCTTCCTGAAGTCACCTTCGCAACGGATTCTTCAGGTACGACTTAATCCCGGCCACGCGATCGGCGTCTACGAAAACGCGATCTTGAACAGTCAGTCGCTCGAAGAGGAAGCCAAATCCGGCGAAGTATGGTGGCTCGATTTCTCCATGGACACCGGACAGATCGTCGCCGCTCACATGCATCAGATGAGCGGGGGAAATCTGATGATTCCGATTCCGTTCGACGACCTACGTTATGATCCTCACCGACAGGGCTTTGTGCTTACGAAAGTTCCTGGCTTGAGCGAAGAGCCCAGCGTTGCTGCGGCGATAGCGATGGGAAAAATCGAGCCTAGGCCGGATCTCCACTGAATATCCGGCCGGCCACAATTGAAAGATGTTCCGCGCCCGGAATCCAAGGGGACTCTAGAATACTCATTCCGGCGTTCTAGATGACGGGGTCTCTCGACATTCGATCGTCCGGCCGCGACTAAAGCGGTCTGCATCGAAGCGGAGACGAAGCATGGCTACTACCCCCGAACAGATGAAACTCGTCCACGAAGGCTGGCATCGCGCCATCGTCGCAACAGAACTAGACAAGCTGATGGACTTCTATGCGCCGGACGGCTCGGCCGTTTTGGTGATTGAAAAGGACGCGTCCGGTCATCCGCGGTCGGGACAACATCCGAAAGCACTTCGCCGGCTTCTTCGCGCTCCCTCCGAAGAGCGACGGCAAGGATTGGTATAGGCTGAAGAACTACCATTGGGACGGAAAGACCCTTCTCTGGGATACCCGAGCCGAGGTCCTGACGGCGATCAACTTGACGTCGTGGAATCGTTGGATCTCGAGGACGGTCTCATCGTTTACCATCGGGTCTACTGGGGCCGGGTTGGATTCAAGATGCTTCAAGACGCGGCTTTCAGATAGCTCGCGTCATTGAGGCCGGATCGTCGGAGTGCCCGCGCCTCGACGGTCCGCTTCAGTTTGGCGGAAAGGCTTTCGATGAGAGACGACCCGCTCCGGATCGCCTTTGCCCCCATGTTCACGTTGGCGGCGGCGTTGGGCATCGATCGCTTCGTGTTCGCCGCTTTTGCCGGTCATGCAGGACCTTTATGGAGTGACGGCCAGTGAAGCGGGCATCATCACGTCGGCCAACTTCGCGGGATACCTCGCCGGCGCTCTCGCGCGTCCGCAGCACGCGTTCCCGGAGATCGTCCGGCCTGGCTCATCGGCACGCTCTTCCTGGGCGGATCGTCGACGGGAGCGATGGGCGTGGGGACGGGCGTCCCTTTTTTCGTCCTCGTACGGTATCTCGGCGGGTATGGCGGGCGCCTTCGCCATCGTCGTAGCTACCGCAATCATGGTGGAACCGTCGCAGCGAATGGTCGAAGCTCGCTGCTCGCCGTGCACTTCGCTGGTCGTCGCATCGGCTAAAGCGGGATGGGTTTAGGCTGAATCGATTTGGGATTCCCAAATCAGCCGGTTTCTGATTCACCATGCTGGCTGGACGGAGGCCAGCATGGATGGGCAAGCCGTACTCTCTTGATCTTCGCAAGCGTGTTGTGGCCGCGATCGAGGGCGGGATCTCCCGCAATCAGGCCGCCAAGCAATTTGGGGTGGCAATCAGCACGGCCATCGGCTGGATGAAGCGGGTTGATGAGACTGGCAGTGTCGAGCCCAGCCAGATCGGCGGCTACAAGCCGAAGGCAATCTCGGGTGGGCACGCGGTCTGGCTGTCGCAGCGGATCAAGGACGGCGATTTCACCATACGCGGTCTCGTTGCTGAGCTCGCCGGGCGCGGCCTGAAAGTCGATTATCACTCGGTATGGGACTTCGTGCATGCCGAGAAGCTCAGCTTCAAAAAAAAGCGTGGCGGCTGGCGAACGCGATCGTCCCGAGGTCGCGCGGCGGCGGGCCCAGTGGGCAAAGTATCAAGATCGCGTCGAAGCTGAACGGCTGGTCTTCATCGACGAGACCTGGACCAGGACCGACATGGCCCCCTTGCGGGGATGGGCGCCGCGCGGGAGCAGACTCCACGCAAAAGTCCCCCACGGCCGCTGGAAGACCATGACCTTCCTGGCGGCCCTGCGCCATGACCGGATCGATGCGCCATGGTTCATCGAGGGGCCGATCGATGGCGTGAGCTTCCGCACCTATGTCGAGAAGGTTCTCCTGCCGACCCTTCAGTCCGGTGACATCGTCGTCTTGGATAATCTCGGTAGCCACAGGAGCAAAGTGGTTCGCCAGCTCATCCGTTCGGTCGGCGCCAAACTCTTCTTCCTGCCAAAATACTCGCCAGACCTGAACCCGATCGAACACGTCTTTGCCAAGCTTAAGCACTTGGTCCGCAAAGCTGCCGCGCGAACCGTCGACGCTGTCTGCGCAGCAATCGGCCACGCACTCGATGCCTTTACCTCAGAGGAATGCGCCAACTACCTCAAAAATTCAGGCTATCGAACCTAATGTCATCACGCTTTTAGAGCCCTCGCGATACTGAGCGCTCATCGGATGCCCTCGCCTGCGCTTTGTCTGGCGACCGGCCCGTCCATTCTCTTCTGGAACTGGGTGACCCGCGTCACGAGCCTGCCCTTGGCCATGTGCCTGGCGTATCTTACGGAGGCGACCGGTGTCGCCACCAGCCTCGCCGAACATTACGGGCTTGCGACGCTGCTCGCGGCGTCATGCGTCGGCGCGACCTTCATGGCCAAGACATCTCAGAGCATGGTGGCAGCGCGCGCGTTGTGGATCGGCGATCTCCGGCGGCCCGTGGGCATCATGACGGTGGCTTTCGGACTCGGGCAAATCGTCGGGCCGGCTCTGGCCGGGTATCTGCGGGACAAGACCGGCGGGTTCCTGCTGCCGTCGCTTATCGCGATTGCCTGCCTGCTCACAGGTGCGGTCCTGATCTGCTCGGCTCGCGACACGATCGAACGACGGGACGTCTGATCGCGTTTTCGGGACGTTCGGCAACGCGTTACCGCGTAGTTTCACGGCATCGTGCGGAGGCGGGCTCCTCCGCAAAAAAAACTCTACGTCGAATGGCGCGCGCTATGCAGGATTGCCGGCGACGCCACGACCAGCAACGTCGGCTTTGAGAATGTCGGTTGCGAGGCAAATTCGCCCAAAGAGTGTAAACTTGACAACGCGCTCTGGTTGAGCATAAATTTTATCGATAATTTCTGCAGTTCATAATGGGTTCTTTTTGGAGGACGATGCACGCGGATGCGGGCCTCGAATCGATTGATGCGCCAGCGCAAGCGGCCTTTAGTTATGCTTACATTGCGGGCGACGATGTGGCGATCACCATCGCCTAAACGACCGGCGGCAAGATTGTCTGCAGTTCATCGCACCATCTGTCACAACCGACCGGACCGCAGGGCGCTCTACACAGTGGCCGCGGCCTGCAGCTAAGCGCTCTAGTGATACGGCCGGCTGTGCAATCGAGCATTCGTTGGCATATCTGCGGCAAGGCAGGACCAATCAAATGTTGCCGCGCTCCGCCGAAACGACAGTAGAGAGCGCCGCGAAAGAGGTCGAGCGGATTGTCCGCAGAGCTTAGCGTAGGGACGCTTCAGCGCGCTGTCGGGAGAATGTTATGACGTTACCACGGATTGTCTGGAACGCCGCGGCGTCTCCGCATCTCGAGACCTTTTGGGTAGCGCGCGAACAGCAACCTCTCAGTCCAACGTTGGAAAAGCTCGCAAACACTCTCGTTCAAATTGGTATTCCCCGGGTTGAGGCTGCCGCAACGCCAAAAGAGGACGCGATCGGCCTGCTGATGCTGGCAGCTGAGGTGGAGCACGCCCTCATGGTGCAATATCTATATGCGGCGCAGTCCGTTCGGGGTGTTGCGGGCCGGATCATTTCGCACATCGCCGTGCAGGAGATGGGCCACCTGGTGACGACGCAGAACCTTCTGCTTTGTCTGGAGGGAATTAGTCCGGAAGGCCTGCCGGCCCGCATCCATCTCGGCCGCGACGTGTTGCGACGGGGCAGCACCTACAATCCACTTCCATTTGTTCTCGAGGGAGTGTCGCCCACCGCTTTGGCAAAATTTATCGTCATCGAGCGGCCTGCGACGATCGCGGATAACATGCTTCGCGCTCGGGTAGAGGCGCTGGAAGCCGAGGTGACGGCGCTCGGCGTTGATCCGAACCCGGTTTATGCGCTGTACGCGGCCATCCGCTGGATTTTCCAGGCGAGCGATGTAGATCCCGCCGGCTTGCCGCAGAGACTCGGATTCAAGCCTGGCTGGCACTTATCTGATGCGGATTTCGTCGACCCGGAGCAGATAGCGTCGTTCTGGGCAGAGGGCAGCGAGTGGGGGTCGGTGCCGGGATTGATCGTCGCTCCCGTCCGCGACAGAACCGGTGCTTTAGCGGCGATCGACGCCATCACAGCACAGGGCGAAGGTGCAGCGAACTCAGAAGAATCCCATTTTCAAGGGTTTCTCGGCGTGCTGGACAGCTTCGAGGCCGGGCAAATCGTCGCCGCTTCGTTGCCGCGCACGCCATTCACGCGCTCCCAGCTGGAACCCGAGGATGATGAGGCCGTTCCGATCGTAAATCCTTACACTGTGCTTTGGGCCGATCTGTCTAGCATTGTTTATGAACTGCTGGTTCTCGACTTGGCTTGGGCGCTGTCGCAATCGCGGACAGCCGCGGTGCGGGCGGCAATGATCGATGTCTGCATCGAAGGCATGAATCGCGTCGTCCAACCGATGGCAGCACAACTGGCGAGGCGCCCGCTCGACGCCGACCCCCAAGTGAAAGCTGGCCCTCCGTATGGGCTGCGCCGTCAGGAATCGCCGACGACCCGGTCGAAATTCGCTGCGCGCTACAACACCGTGCTCGCGGAGCGGGACGGGATCATTGGCGTTATCAGGACTGCGAGCGAGTATTCTTCGGACATCACAGGAAAAGTCATACTGGAGAGCATCGCGGCGATCGATCTCCAGCGTGCGCCCAATCTGCCGCAAGGAGAGTGACATGCCCTACGCGATATATCCGCCGATCGGTCTCGCAAGGCTGGGCAATAGCCCGGAAGAGTTTTTCGTCGGTCGCGAAGAGCCGGATGGGCTCGGACTAGAGATCAATGCGGACGGATCGGAGCGCCCCGTCACGCGTTTCAAGGATATGAATTTCCGGATGAAGCGACAGGGCGCCCGCTTCCGGATATTCGACGTCACCGACCCGGCAGCGCCGATCGAGGCCAATCTCCCGCTGGGTACCGTCGTCCGTTGGACGGTCACTCTCTGCAACAGGAAGGACGCGATCCAACGTCCGGGTGGGCCGCCGGCGCAACCGCGTGCCGTGATCGACGATCCGGCTCGCCTCGACCGCGCCATGTTGGCCACCGCGAATGTGAGTGGCGCAAACGCCGCCCGCGTGGCCATGGGGGCCTCCTATCGGGCCGTCGCGGTCAATCTGGGCCATCTCCTCACCGACCGTGCACAGCGTCTCATTGTCCTGGGCGGCTCGGGACGTTCCGAAAGCCCAGACAATGCGCCGATCGGTGACAGTTTTTATAACAACCCAGGCTGGTTCGACGACGTGGCGGATGGTCCGGTAATGGCAACCATACAACTGCCGAACCAGCAGCCGGTGGACGCCGTCGGCGCTTGGGTCATTGTGGGGCCGCCTGACTTCGCGCCGCCGGCCAACGGCGTTGTGAACCTTTATGACGTCATTCGACAGGTGGCGATTGATCAACACTGGCTGCAAGCGCCAGCTCCCCCGTACTTCGACACTGACATCCGCCCGATGATCGCGCGCGCGTCGTCGTTGCAGCACGTGGATCCGGAGCCGACCTGGCCGACTATCAGCCAGGACTGGGCGGCTCTCTCCGACGCCAGCGCGGCGTTCCAGCCCCTGAGAGAAACGACGGCAACGCTCGTGCGCGAAGTCGAGAACGCCTTCCATGACTTCGAACTGCGAACATGGCAGATCGATGCTCTCGACTCGTGGGCAGCGGGACAGTTTCGGGCCGGCGCCGCGCCGTCACGGGGGCTTTGCGATACGCTGACGCGCGCGGCGTTGGACGGCGCGCTCGGACAGGGTTTTTTCCCGGGCATCGAAGCCGGCATCAACATAACCGATCCGGGACGCTACGAGAATGCCGCCTTCGAATTCCGCCTGTCGCACCAGGCCTCGCGTGCCGGCGACCTGACGGCACTAATGGCGCTTCCGTGGCAGGCAGATTTTCTGAAATGCGGGGACAGCTGGTGGCCGGCGCAACGGCCCTATCGCGTGCTGACTGAGGAAAATGTAAAGCGGCCCTGGCTGCGGCCGGCGATGGACCATAGCCGGTTGGCCAAGGACGTGCAGAAGCTCGGAGTCATGACGCCTACAGGCGGGCAGGTGGTCGAGAAGGACCGTGATCCTGCGCTCGATTCTCAAATTGTTCAAGCGTGAGCCTTAGCCCGCCGAATTGCAGCGTTGCGGTGGTTGGCGCGGGGCCTGCCGCGTCGGTCGCCGCGGCATGTCTGGCGCGCCGTGGATGGGATGTCGTTCAATTCATGGGCACTCCGGAGCGACCGCCGCGCCCGCCGGAGATACTCAGCCCATCAGCCCGCCACGTCCTGATGCGGCTGGGATTTCCCAGTGCTGCGCAACTCGGCCTGCCCTGTGTCGGGGCACTGCGATGTTGGGAGTGCGAAGAGCCGGATTTTGTCGACTTCGCATTCTTCCAGGCGTTGGAAGCACGCTCGGTCGATCGCCACCCCTTGCACGAAACCCTTGCCCATCAAGCGAGCCTCGCCGGCGCCATACAAGTTAGCGCTAGGATCAAATCGAGCGATCAGGACAAGCTCAGTTGGGTAACATCCGACGGTTGTGAAGGTCAGACTCGGGCGGTTTGGATACTCGTTGCCACCGGACGCCGATCGAACTTGCGACCCTTCAACGTAATGCGTCGCATTCGTAGCGACCGGCTCGTCGCTCTCGCCTTTCCATGGACGCGTCGTGCACACGACGGATCCCTGATCTTGGAGGCGGTCGCAGAAGGCTGGTGGTATGCGCCGCCGCATCGCGGTGCCCTCGGCACGTTGATCTTCGTCACCGATAGTGATTTGCTTCCGGGGGACGCCACCCAACGCATCTGTATGCTCCGAGAGGTTTATGGCGGATCCGCACTAATGTCTAAGGTGGGTGAAGCTCCCGATTTCTCCGATTATTTGGGTATGGATGCCCAGACCGGATCGGTTCGAGACCCCGTAGCCGGCAAGCTTGTCGCTATCGGTGATGCGGCCATTTCGTTGGATCCACTCTCAGGATCGGGTGTTCAGAACGCTGTCGAAGGAGCCTGGACGGCAGCTACCGAACTCGCCGATACCCAATCGATCGGTCCAGTCTATAGACACTGGCTAACTGTATTTCGGGACAGGCAATTACAAATGAGATACAGGCAGTATGAAGATGCTGCCCGACGCTTTCGCAACTCTTCGTTCTGGCAGAGACGAATGGAGGTCGCGGCGGAGTCGCGACTCTAGGTGAGGCTCTGCACCGGCTCTTTGAGAGGGAGCCTGGAAGCGGTCGGAGGAAGCATGAACGATTTCGATACTGACAGCGTTGTCGGTGGCTTCGTGATCCTCGCAATGTTCCTCTTCGCCCACTTCAACCGGTACATCGCGACGGAATTTCCTGGCTACCGGGTCGCAGTCTTCAGCCTAATGGCGGGAGACGGCCTTTATCTTACGACGACGGTTTTGATGAATGCGCTGATCGGTGTTTTAGTCGCGTCCTTCTACACCATCGCCTTCGGGGTCTGCGTGTTTATCCTCATATCAGAGGCGCTCTTCCGCGGCGGCGCACGGAAGCTCTATCACATGATGCGAAGCAAGTGGATCAAGCGCATCGATTACATCTATCTGATTGTTGGAGCGATCGGCGCGGTTCTTTCGGTAAATCGGTTGGCGGCGGTGCAAAATAATGTGCCGCCTCTAGAGGTAGCGCCGAGCCGTCCGCTCGATATCGTCGCGCATCTTTCCTCGCCGCATATGACCGCTGCGGGTCGTTTGCGGCGCGAACAGGGCCTTGCCATAACGCCGTCCCGTCTCAAGTCCCCAGAAATTCGCCGCCCTCATGCAGACGACCATCCGGTCACCCCGCTCGGCTTGTGGAAACAGGACCGACTGCGCCCAATCGAGCATGACCCGGCTGGACGGCAGCGCGGCGAGAACATGATGATCGGTGAAGGTGCGTGAGTGATAGGCGCCGATGTTGGCGATGGCGACCTTGTCTCTGATGGCGTCCGGTTCACCCAGCCAGGCCAGCCGCACCTTGCGCCATCTGGCGGCTTCCGGGTGACCGTCCGTGAACCCCAGCCGGCCGGTGCGTTGCCTGACGTAGCGTTCCTGACCTTCCTTCGATCTGGCGATTCGGACATCTGTTTCCGAGAAGCCCGGCGACAGGTAGAGCAGCACGATGGGGGCGGTTCGCAGCTTGCCGCCGAAATTGCAGGGGAGGCAGCGCAGGTCGAAGCCGTGGCAATCGTTTAGGCGATCAAAGATCGGCCGATCCAGCGGATGTATCGTCTCGGTCTTGCCGATCATCGACCAGAATTTGAAGATGTCCGTCATGGAAATTCCTTAAGTGGCCCTGAAGTGTTACCTGGATGGCACGATGGTTGAAGACTTGATTCTCTTACCGCGGGATCGCGCGCTCTGAGAAATTGCACGCCTCACATGGCGACCTGGCGATAGCCAGTTCCAGCGCCCAGTATATCCCCAAGAAGGGGTGGCATTCCCTGTCGTTCCTGCGGCGGGGAAGCATGCCGATTCAACAGATCGCCTTCACGACCACGATGATTGTTGCCTATGCCCGTCCATTTGCCGGAGGGCGGGGGAAAGGCATCAATTTCCCGGAGAGACTGCTGTAATACGGCAAGGCGCAATGGGCTTTCCATGAGCGCCTGCTCAAGCTGAGAAACCAGGAATACGCGCACACCGATGCGTCAACGATCTCGGTGCGGCCGCTCAAGGGCAGCGCGGTCACGGATATACAGTCGATCCGCGATGTTTCCTTCTCGCCCGACGAATTGAAGCTGCTCCTGGTCATGACGCAGGGCGTGTCAGGCCGGATTAGGCAGCGGCTCGCCGAGATCCGGCGCAACGGAAGCTAGGGCAGGGCAGCCGAAGCCGCCCTGCGGCCTGGCATCAAGAGCCCAGGCTTAGGATGAAGAGGATCAGGTAACCCAAGGTCACCAGTCCATATGCAAATGTATGCAAGTTTAGATCCTTTGATCGTAGAGATTTGGGCCTCAAATCGAGGGAGACGATCGCCGACCGTTCCGACTATTTAGTTGGATCCGAATCTCTGACCGGGCGCATTTGGCAGATTCTCGCGGAAATATTTGTTACGGCAGGCGCCGGAAAACCTGTCGGCGCAGCGGCCCTTCGCGGTGACTGCCGCGAAGGGGCCTTCAGCGCGCCACCGTCAGCGGATGGACTTGTATTTGGCCGGGTAACCTCTGCCGACCCTCTTGAACGTCGTCTCGCCGGCGGTATGAACAGCGAGGATCGCGGGCGCCCCTAAGGGCTCCATCGTGTACAGGTCGAAGGCGCCGTGATCTGGCCGACAGCCAAGCGTTCGAGCGAATGCACCAACCACCGCACGCCCCGCAGAAAGCCACTGGTTGGTCTTTTCGACAGGAACGCCAACTTCGAGGATCCGAGCGCGTCCCATGCCGGCGACAAGCTTCTCAAGCCTTTCATCCTTGAGCCAGAAATACGTCGCCTCGCCACCCCAGTTCTCAAGCAGCGGCTTTACGCCGCCGTCATCGATCCGTACCGGATCGGATGTGAGCCAAAACTTCCCTAGCCGGCCCGGTTGCTGTTCCGGATGGTGGCAGGGGCTTGCCGCATATAACGCCTCCACGTTGGCAGCCGACAACAGCCCGGCTTGTGCCTGGGCATCCAGCCGGCGCCGCAGCGTTTCAAGCGTGCCCGGATAGATCCCGGTCTCCTGAATAATGCGGACCTCATCATCCAACAGGCGAGTGTAGTGCCAGGCTCTTATCGTGCGGTGGTTCATTTCCTGGCCGACGGCCTCGACGAAATCCTGATGGTCCGCCGCGTAAGGATTGGTTGGGTATGGCCAGGTGTGGTCGGACGCCTCGCGCTCAAGAAACTGTCGGCGCGAGGTAGTCAGATAGTCGCGTATCAGTGCGGCTTTCTGCTCAAGCATCGCCAACAGCGCTGGATCAAAGGTGGCCACATTCCAGACGTCGATTATCCGCACTGGGGTCATTCCGAGATTATGTTGCACAAGTCAAAATAAATGGAACACGGGTAGACATTCCTATAGCTGCGGGCTTTGACCGTTGCGTAAGTCTCTTGCAAATTATAGGCAGTGAAATACGGCTACCGAAGCGCTCAGCGCCATTGAGAAGGAGCGGGACAGGCTGGCGAACGCGCTGGCCGCGTCCGAGCGCGAAAGGAAGGCCGCCTCAGAACTCGCTGAAGCGCTTTTGGCCAGTGAGCAGCATAAAATCGCTGCCGCCAAGGAAAAAGTAATCCAAGAAAGGCCAAGCTCCAGGCCGTCGAGCTTGAGAAGAAGCTCGCCGTGACCGAAGCGGTCGGCGCCCTCGAAAAAGAGCGCGATGAGCTGAAAAATGGAATCAAGCAGGTGCAGCTTGAAAAGCAGCTCTCCGAGCAGTCGCTCAAGGACAAGTACGAAACCCAGATCAAGGATCGCGACGACGCGATCGAGCGCTCAAGGACATGAAGGCCCGCCTATCGACCAAAATGGTTGGCGAGACCCTCGAACAGCACTGCGAGACCGAGTTCAACCGGGTGCGCTCGATGGCGTTTCCGCGCGCGTATTTCGAGAAGGACAACGACGCGCGGACCGGCAGCAAGGGAGACTACATCTTCCGCGACTCGGATGAGGCCGGCACAGAGATCATCTCGATCATGTTCGAGATGAAGAATGAGAGCGATAGAACGGCGACGAAGAGCAAGAACGAGGACTTCCTCAAAGGAACTCGACCGGGACCGGACTGAGAAGGGCTGCGAGTACGCGATCCTGGTCTCACTGCTCGAGCCCGACAACGAACTCTACAATGCCGGCATCGTCGATGTCTTCCACCGCTTCCCGAAGATGTATGTCATCCGGCCGCAGTTCTTCCTGCCGATGATTACGCTCTTGCGGAATGCAGCAATTAACTCGCTGAAGTACAAGACCGAGCTGGCGCTTGTGAAAGCGCAGAATATCGACATCACCCAGTTTGAAAACCAGCTTGAGACGTTCAAGACTGCATTCTCGAAGAACTACGATCTTGCTTCCAGGCACTTCCAGGCCGCGATTGCAGAGATCGACAATTCCATCGATCAGCTGCAGAAGACCAAGGACGCATTGAGCGGCGCCGACCGTAATCTCCGCCTCGCGAACGACAAGGCGCAGGATGTGACGATCAAGAAGCTGACCCGGGGCAATCCGACGATGGCGGCGAAATTTGGTGAGCTGAAAGCCAGGCAGCCGAGTGAACAAGGTCATCCTTGAACGGGTCAGGGTCTATTTGACTCGCCTGAATCGGTACCCCGCCTCCTTGATGTATTTGTTCAAGTAGGTCCCTGCGGGGCGGGAGGTGGCCCAGCGGCGGTAGCATTCGCAGGGAGTGAGGGCCTATTCAGCGCTCGAGAGGCCAGAAGCTGCGCGTGCATCTCGCAAGGCCTCAGTCAGCAACGGAGCCAGAACAGGAATCGGGCATCCAAAGACCAGTCGTCGCTCTCGCAACCAGGTGCTCTGGAGTGCCACCACCCAATAGCGCATCGGCGGTGTTAGGTTGAATCCCAGGATAGGACCTCCGCTCATGCCTTTCACGCTGACTAGGTCGAGGTTCGGTCGCAGCTTGGCGATGAAACGAGGAGAGCGTGTCGGTGACAGGTCTTCCGGGGGCTCTGTAACATAATCAACCGGAAACAAGGTTGAAGCGATTAGGCCGTCATCGATCGTATTGACGTGGGAGGACGTAAGTTCCTCCGGAAACCCGAGCATGAAGTGGGCGTCAAACCTCACCGCATGCTGGCGTGCCCAATTTTCTTCGCTGATCGCGACCATGCCGTTAGCAGCAAGTAGACGCACGTAGTAGGGCCTCAGCAGCATGACGCCGAAATCCAGCCCGTCCTCATCGATGAACGCCATGGGGGCGCTCTTGAGATCGAAGGGTATCGGCAGATCGTGAATACTGCCCGAGTTGGGGTTATCTCGGAGCACAGCCTGAAGAACTTCGATGCTGCTGCTTTTCAGGGCCTCGTGCAGATTGCTAAGGTTATGACCCGCTGTTAGCAGGTAGTCGTATCCATCGGTATGCAGGAGTGTACAGGAATAAGCCGAGTACAGAACGCCCGTGTCCGCACTCGTCTTATCACGGTAAGTGATGCACAGCGCGACGAGATGGCGGCCAAAGAACCGCATCAGCTTATCGCGCTGTGCTGGCACCGATTCGAGCATGAGAGATTATAGCACCGTTTCCTTCCCAGGGCTCGACCTCCCCGTCATTCTTGAGCTTTGTCGCTTTTCGGCGCGTCTTCGGTCGAACCTTCATTCCACCAGATCAGATTTCCCTTTCCTGCGTCCAGCAAGCGAATGAGGGCCCGATTTGAGGGATCGCGAATGAAGATCTGATAGCCGGGTGCTATCGGCGGTGGAAATGGAACGACGCTCGCGAGCGAGGACATGAGTCCAGAGCAGGCGTCGATTTGTCTGAATAATGATATCGCCGATCCACGTAGCGAGACGATATTTTGATTGTAGTGGTGCTCCGGTTTCCAGGCGAACCCACTGAAATATTTCGATTGCGGATCGATACAGAAGCCCCTCTCTGTGATGAAGATGGTGTCGACGCTGCTGCCCCCATGGATGATATGGTCCCGCATTTTGCGCAGCGACGCGAAAAATGGTGTGTGTTTCGCGTATCCCTAGACCGCGAGGTTGAGTCTGACCGGGGGCGCAACTTAACCCGGTGCACTGCACAAGCCGCGCAGGGACGGTGTTGCCAGCGATCGTCTCGTGCTCGGCGCCATCTGGCGGGATGCTCCGCTCAGGGGGCTCCATGGCGCGACCTGCCCGGGCCTGGGGTTCCGCGCCCTCGCAAGCATCGTGGGAGCCGTGCCGGAGCCTCGCTGGCCGTCCGGCATGCCTCGCGACAGCGCTTGAATGCTGCAAATCCTAGTTGACGCTAGACCCATAGGATCCGCTAAAATAGAGCCGGCGCGGCTCTATGAGACCAGAGGCCCATGAAGTCCTTGTGGCTCCGAGTGGAACAGTTGGACCGGGACAACGGCCGGATTTCCCTGTTTGATGCCGCGTTTCCCAAACCCGAAGATACGCCGCTCGTCGCCGAAGTTTTTCCGCTCGCAAGGCTCAGTGCACGAGACTGGTTGGATCGCGAAACCGCCATGGCAGCTCCCGGAGTTCCGGTGGGGGTTTTCGATGACTATGGCGACGAGCTCTTCGGTCTCCTCAATCAATCGGTTCTGACCCGATGGGAAGCGCAACGGCAGAATGGGACCCGAACCTATCTCGAAGTGCGCAGGCATAATGGCTTGCCGGACGTCCGGCAGCTCGCCGATTTGAGATGGGAGTATCTTGGGAAAAAAGTTCCTGGCGGGCTCGTCGAGCGCCATTTCGCAGACCTGCAGCGGCCGATGCTGCGCGGCTTGATCGGCACCGGCTCGCCGGCAGCACCTCTATCCGGCCAGCTCAATGCCCTCGTCGTCACCGGCGAGGCGATCGATTGGCTGAACGGAGGCTTTCCGGGCGACGATGTGGGCGCCGTATTGCGGGAGTTTCAGCGATCCGAGACCCTTGCCCATGCCGAGCTGCTGCAGGTCCCGTCGCTCGCAATGTTGGAGGCAGCTTTCGACCGGCTTAACCCCGACATCTTTCACTTCACCGGCCACGGGGAATTGTCACCACTGACTCAAAAGCCCGCGCTCAAGATCAACGAAGCTGCTCCCGGTCAGCCATGGTGGTGGGACACCGCCGGCGTGTTTGCGTTTTTCTCCAACCGCCGCCACAAGCCGCGCCTGGTCATCCTCAATGCCTGCGATGGCGCGCACGCGCCAAGCGAGTTGTACTCGCTGTTGGAAGCTCTTTCGGCATGCGGTGTTCCGGCCGTCATCGCCGCCCAAGCCCCGATTGGCCAAGCTGTTACGGCTGAATTGTCACGGCCCTTGTATCAACAATTGCTTGCGGGCCAGCCGATCGACGTCGCTCTCGCCAAAGCACGATTTGGCATCGGCCAGAGTGTCGGGGGAACAGGCTGGCATTCCCGCGATTGGGGACTTCCGGTTTTGAGCACGTCGATGGCGCCCGAGGCGCTCTTCCCGGCAAAGCCTGCGCAACATCCAGACCCGGTTCAGATCCTGCGGCGCTGCTCCGTGCTCAAGCAATTCATGCGCGCTGCGGATCTGCCAGCCCCCTTTGTTGGCCTCGCTTGGACCAGCGAGCGATGGCGAGCCCTCGACGCGCTGCGTCGCCAAAATTGCCTGATCATCAAAGGAGCGCCAAAGGGCGGAAAGTCCTGGCTCGCCATGCGGACATTGCGCGACGCGATCCAGATCGGCCATCGCGTAAAGTACGTCGCGGTTTGCGGCGGACCAACGCCGGCTGTCAACTACCTCGACCTCCTGTCCGCGATCGTGGAGGCAGACGCCACGCAAACCGGCTCGGAGGTGCACGGGGCACTGGACCGCACCGCCTTCCAGGAATTCGTTGCCGAACGAGACGCACACAACTCCGTCGACCGCATCCTCGACGCTTTCGAGCGCGGGCTTCAGGAGATTACCCGAAACCATGAATACACAATCGTGCTGGACGAATTCCAGCGCGATGGGCCCGTCGCAGAAGCGTTTCCTGCATCGGAGTTTAGAACGATATTGTTGCCGTTCTTATCGAGGATCGCGCGAAACTCGATCCGAAACCTGCGGCTCATCATCGTCGTTCGCGAAGATCTGTACGACAGATATGGGCTTGCAGCGCTGCCCGACGAGCCGATCGAGCTTCATCCTTTCAAGCAGAGCGACACGCCGATGCTGTTTCAGGAATTGTGTCGCTTCTACCGCGTGGCCAAGCTCGATGTGCTGTGTCAAGCCGCGATCATCATGGTCGCGGAGCCGCAATGGCATGCGAGTAAGCTCGAGACGTTTGGCCAAATGGTTGCACAGGCGAAGGTGCCGGTGCCATGAATCTGCACAAACTCAAGCTTGATGAACGTCAGCGGCAAGCCCTCGAGAAACTGTTGCAGGGTAATTCCGAGCTGCGCGAGCAGCTGCTTTCGCCACAAGCGTCGACCCATGATCGGGCTTTGCAGGTCCTGAGCATCGTCCGCGCCTTCGACCGACCGATGTACGAGAGCGTCTGCAGAGGCGCAGATCCGACCCTGCCGATCTTTGACGAACTCACCGCAAGCCCTGACGTGCTGCGGGTGCCGAGAACGGAAGACACATTTTGGCTTCGCGAGGGCGTACAGAATTATTGGCTGTCTTATTGGAAGGAACACACGGACGAATATCTGCCCTGGGCCCAGCGCTTTGCAGGTTGGCTTGAGAACAACAACAAAGACCCCGCCGAACGCCTGGCACTATTGCTGCGTGTTGATGTCACCCAAGCCCTTCGTCTGCTCAAGACCGAGTTCGAAAAAGCGAACGCCGCGGACGACCTTAGCCTATGCCACTCACTGAGCCAGCAGGTGGAAGGGAGCCTGGCCTCAATCGATCCATCTCTTCGTCCCGAATTTGCGGCGATCGCCGCCAGATATCGCGGCCGAGCCCAGTTCCTGAGGGAATTTCAGCGTACCGTTAGCTATTTTCCCCGTCGTGTCCCGGAGCGCGCTTTCAAGGAGTTGATCGAGGGCACCGACCGTTCCAAATGGATTTTGTATCTTTCGGCGCCGGGGGGCATGGGCAAGACCATCTTCGTCCAACGCATGATCGCGCACAAATTGCTCAAAGAAGCGCCGTTTCCTCTTGTGGCGCACGTCGATCTTGATGACGTCGAGGTGCCAGAGATCGCCAAGGCGCCTTGGCTTGTCGCTATCGAAATTGCCGAAGAGCTCGATGAGCAATTGACGACGCGAATATTCTCGGACCAGTTCCTATCTGAGGTCAGCCGATTCAGCCCGCTGCTCTACCGACGCGAGAGCGACCGCGGACGAACGCTCACCGATGATGAGCGCTACGAGCTCAGAGCTCTGGCCTATGATCAGTTCTCCCACTGGGCCGGCTTTGTCAGCCGTTGCATGGAGTTGTCGAAAGACCGCCCGCTGGTGATCTTTATCGACACGATCGAAGAGGCCTCGCTGCATTGGCCCGACCAATTCCGGCTCCTCCTGGAGCGCTTTGAAGAGCTTCACGCTGCCGTGCCTCAGCTCCGTCTGGTCCTATCCGGTCGATACCCGCCGTCGTCTCCCAACACCCCGCCACAGAACGCGCATTTTATCCAATATGGCGACAGCCTGAAGCGGCAAACGCTGTTCGTCCAGCTTGAGCCGCTGAGCCCGCCGGAGGATGCGGCGTTCATTCGCGCCCAGCTACCGGATGTCGGCGACAAGTTGATCAATGTCATGACCTCGGCCGCGGCGGGAAATCCGTTCAAGCTTTCGATGCTTTGCGAAACGGTGAGCAAGAATCGGGAAATGACCGCGGAGAAGCTCGCCGAATATGGTTCAGACGTCGACCTGGCCTACCTCATCAAGCGTATCATTGAACGCCTTCCTCTGGACGAAGAGCTTGGCCTGCGCTGGGTGCTGAGATACGGCGCGATACCGCGTCGTTTGACGCTGTCCTTTTTGCAGGACGTCTTGCACCCGCTCCTGATCGAAGCATTGAGCGGAAGAATCGAGGAAGCCAGAGAAGACATCCCGACGCCCAAGGAGCGAGCGACGTGGCTGCAGAGAAAGGATGAGAAGCTCGATCCGGGTCATCTTTGGGAGCAGTTATCACGCTACGCCAGCGACCGGAGCTGGATCTCTCTCCAGAGCAGGGATCCCTATACGGCGACGCTCCATCCGGATGTGGCCAATCCGATGCGGGCGTTGCTCAAGAAGCAACCAATCTTTCGGCGCATTCACCGCGAGGCGGTATCGCATTTTGCAAGGCTACGAGCCAATGAGCCGGCCCGTTGGGTCGAATTGACACTCGCGGAATTGTATCATCGCGTTGAACTCGGCGAGGACGACATCCATGCCGCGCTCGTAGGCGCCTTGGATGAGCGCGCCTCGGTCGACGATGCGGCCGCGCGGCTGGAAGTCCTGCGCGAGTTCGTGAAGCCGGAGGGCGATTTTTCGCGGGCGCCGCGGGGGGCTTTGGCGCGGGCCCATTACGAGATCGCGGACGCGATCGCTGTGCTCGCCAATTTCGACTACCTGCCGCAGGGGAGCCGTCGCGAAGATATCCGTGCAAACCTGCAGAAGGCGTTCGATCTGAACCGATCGGCTGACATTCAACTGCCGCCGTTTGCTTTCAAATGGCGCGACTTTCTCGATCGCAATATTCCGAGCCCGTGGAGCGTCCTCGCAGACCTTCTGTTCGTTCTGAAATCGGCCGAGTGCCGGGCCCGCTACTGGCTCTTGCTGGCCGACATATTCGGACAAAGAAAAATTTCGTCTTTTGGGTTCTCACTGCTTGCCACATTCGCCGGCCTGTCAGACGGGCGGGTCGCCTCAGCCCATATTCCGAACTGGGCGATCATGGAACGTGTTGCCTACGCGTATCGGCAGCGTGGATCGCACCGATCGGCGGAAAACTATCTGCGTTGGGGCTACAGGGCTGCTCCATCTGGGGAGGGGCATGCGGCTCGAATCCAGACGCGCCTGATCGAGCTCCTGGTCGAAAGTGCGCGATTGCGTGATGCCGAAACGGAGATGAACAAGGTCGACGCCGCCGGGATCGACTTAGGCGAAGATCTGCGCCCGCTGCGTATAGAGATCGCATTGCTTCGCCGTAATGCCTGGACCGCCTTGTCCTTAACCGAAGGCATGTCTGACAAGACAGGTTTTCGTTTCCATCTCTTCCGCGGCCGGGCTCTGGCGCAGTTGCAGCGCATCGATGAGGCGTCGAAGGCATTTGCCGAGGCAGCGCAAGCGGTTCTGAGGAGTGAAAGCCCAACGCTGCTCGATGAGATCCGGCGCGAGGAGTTGATTTTCCGCCTTTTCGAGGCGGGGCTGCCGACCGAGCCAGCCAACCCAAGGTCATCATCCGTCGGCACGGCCGCCGAGCTGGAGTTGATTCGCGCGTTTCAGGTCCGCGACAATCAAGCCGAGTGCTCGAAGATCATCCACGAGCTGACGCAAGTGCGGCATACGCCAGCCACGCGTATCCGCGCCACCATCGCGGGCGTGACCTGGGGGATATTGCCCTCCGAACGGTTCGACGACGCTTTTATTCGAATGTTGGACGGCGTCGGCGTTAAGGCAATGCGGCGTGCACTCTTGGAGGCGCCTGTTCTTCTCGCGCAGACCCAGCCATGGGGATTGGGCTGGTTCAAGCGATTTGAGTTGCGGAGCAGTTTGAAGAATGACATCGGCAGCCCAATCGAAATGATGGATTGGGTGCGCTACGGTCGCGTGCTGCTGGCAATGGGGGATCGCAAGCGAGCTGACGCGGCTTTCGCCAACATTGCGACGCGAATGGGGGCCGACGGCGCCGAGCTTGCGGTCTATAGGCAGCGTTGTCTCGGCGATCCGGAGGCGCAACCCCAAGCCGTCGAATTTTGGAACGGTCTGTTCTCTGAGCCCGGTCTTTACGCGACCACACTGCTGGAGAATGCGGAGCGCGCCATGCGCATAGGGGACCTGGCTGTCGTCGGAAAGTCCTTAGCAAGGGTTGCAGCCGTTCTGAAGAAGAACGCGTTGCATCCCATCTTTGCCGAGCGGCATCGCAAAATAACGGCCGCCTTTGAGCAGGCGGATAGAGCCACGCCGGCGTCCGCGGACGCTGACGTGCAGGAGGGGACAGGCCAAACCGAGCCGACACTTGCGCAATTTCGTTGCTGTCTTGTTACCATTGACGCTGAACGGTTTGTGGTCGAAACGCCGGGACGTGAAGTCCATCGCTTCTCCACCGCCGAGAATGAGTCCCTGTCTATCCTCGCCCGGTATACGCGAGACCGAAGCCCGATCAGATTGATTCCCCATCTCGTGAACCGATGGCCCGAGCCCTTAGATGAGCTAAAAGAGCCGCTGATCGACCTAGAGCCGCAGGCGGCAAGTGAGAGCGATTTGTTTTTTTTGGCACTCACCGGCGCGCCAATGGTGGCGACGCCATGGGAGATGAGCGTGCCGTCATCATCCGTGCCGATCCGCATCGGAAACGGCCGCGATGAAGGCCCGATCGCAGACGAGATCAGACAGCCGGAGCGGGGCCATCGAGCGGCACGATTCATCTCAAATCTTACGCGACAATCTTGGTCCGGCGCGACCATCGGCGCTTATCGGGTGCCATACAAACCGTCACCAACCATGATTTCCCAGATGACTTTGCTGGATGATCGGCTGATGGCCAGTCATCTCCATATCGACACCAGCGATCCGGCGCAGGCGGACATCATCTACATCATGACCGATATCGACGAATCGCGTTCGCTTCCCGAGCCGTGCTTTCCAGGCGGAATGACGGCGGAATTGCTCGGCCGCGAGTTTCAACGTGTGCGGAGCGACGGCTCGAAGCCGTTCGTTGTCCTGCATTCGCCAATCCTGCATGGGATCACCTCCGGGATCGAGCAACTCTTTGCTCGAAACCGGTTGTCGCAAGCGCTTGTCAACAGTGGAGCGGTCTCCGCCGTTCTCGCCACCAGCCTGGCCTCGAGCCCGGAAAATACCTTTCCTCAGGATGCCTTACTCGATGCGCTGCGGCGCGCGACAAACGAGCCGGACGTTCTGCGTCTTCTGCGCGCCTCCGCCATCTATCCCGCTGCTGTCACCCAGCTCGAAGCGACATTGGGGATCCCGGCAACGGCGCTTTTTCTGAATGTCGAAACTGGGTTCCAGCAATGATCGATCCTCTTGCTGTTCTTCTGAAACGCAGGGAAGACGAATTGAGGTGGAAGCTTGCCAGTCTTCCAGAGGAATTGACGCAATGGCGCCTGCGCGCAGCCAACGAGCAGGCACTGCGAAAGAATAATAGTCAAATCGGTCGGCTTTCTCGGCGCATCGATCGCCTTCAAGCGGTGGTCAAGGCTGACTTTGATCGAGCCCTTAAGGACAACGAGCTTTGGCTGCGCGCGGAAAGCCTGGAAAAGAAGGCTATGATCGTCCACACCGTGTGGGACCAGTTTCGCAGTCGACTGTCGCTGCGGCTGATATCTCCATTCAATAGCTATCTTGCACTCGCCGATGCGTATGCCCGCGAATGCTATGTGGAGGCCTTTCGACATTTGCAGGGGATCGCCTCGGACCAGCTGTGTCCGGCGCCCCTGGTCACGTTCGACCAGCAACTTTCGCCATGGATGATGCCGGAAAGCGGGGAGGCGCAGCTCGACGCTGAAAGCGACCGCATTTTGTTGTCCGCACAACAATTTCAGGAAGCCTTGGATCTCCTTCCGCTAACGCTGGTCGCCGTGCCATGGTCCTACTTAACGTACTTGCCGCATATGGCGCTGCTCGCGCACGAACTTGGTCATGCCCTGGAGCGCGGTGCCGACCTCACCGAGCGGCTGGATCGGGCTATCGACGCCGCCGCGTTGAACGAGGACCGCCGGCCGGCATGGCAAGCTTGGCGCAAAGAGATCTTTGCCGATTGGTACGGCTGCGCGATGGGGGGCCCTGCGTTCGTCTGGTCGCTGGCGGATTATCTTGCCAACGATCAATCGCAAATTCATCGGCAAACGCGGCCGCATCAGAATGGGAGCTGGAGGTCATATCCCACCGCGACGGTTCGGATCCTATTCTGTTGCGTTAGTTTACGGGCATTCGGATTCGATAGTGATGCCGATAGCATTATCGATGTCTGGTCGCGAGCCTACCCGGAAAACCCGCTCGACAGCTTCGGCCGCGACTTTGAAATCGTCGTGAACGCCTTCTGCGACGTGCTCGATCTCAAGGAAGCAGCCTATGATGGATTTCGGCCGTCGATGTCGAATGTCGCTGGCATGCTGGCAAATGTTTGCCGGATGGGCGGACAGCTACCAGGAAGCCCTTGGCCGGCGCGTGCCTATGTGACGGCGTCGCGGCTGCTCCTAGAGGGATCGCCTGCAAATATACAAATTCTTTGGCAAAAGCTTCGCGATCACCATCTCCAAACACTCCCGCCCAACATGGCAGGAGCGCAAGCGGAGAATGGGGTGCCGACGCCTGAAACAGAAGAGGTCGATCGTCTGGCCGCGACATTGTTTGCCAACGTCTGACGTATGCTTCGACTCAAGACCTCGGCACGGCCATATCCTCGATTCTGAGGCGAACGGCGGGATCACCGAAGAGAATGTAATTTCTCGCGTCATTCCGCGCGACCCAGCGATTGGCCAAGATCCCGTCGGAGACTTGCCGTGCATCAAGATCCCGGGCACGCATCATATCGGCGAGTTCACCGGAGAGGACGGACCAGCGCATGTTAAACTGGTCGGTCGCGAGGCCAAGCCGCTCGCCCTTTAGGATTCTCACCATGACGTCGCGCATCTCCTGGACCAACGGCACGCTGCGGCCGCTTCGGAACGAATACGACCATGCACGGTCGATATGTGCCAAGACCGCCAGCGCGCCGGAAAGAAGAAATTGCTGCGGTAAGCGGGCTGTGAAGGGCGCGCTCGCAAGCTTGACCGGTCGCCCCAGAGGATCTCTTCCATAGTCATCAAGAACGGGGCATCCCCCACTGTAACAGGCAAAGAAGAAATGGATCAGCCCATCAAGTGCGAGGTTTTCATTCACATCGGCCGCCGAAAACGTCATCTCGGAGGTGACGGGGCCGGACGTCCAGTCCTGACAGATGATAGCACCCTGCCGCTCCATCTGACCGGGCGCATCGCATGGGATGGCCAGCCCGTGGGAGCCCGTGAACAGCAATGCAGGTGGCCCGTCCTCGCCATATAGCAAGGAGCTCAGCTTGCTCTTTGTTGCGTCATTGCCGAGCAGCGCTCTTGCGCCAAACTGCTGCCGGACGCCGAGCGGCTTGACATAGGCATTGCCATTGACCAGCGGCTCGGCCACCAGATCATGCAACAAACCGGTCGCACGATCGCCTGGTTTCTTTGGAGCGAAAATCGCAAACTCACGGCGCTGCCGAACGCCCAATGCTTGCTCGTACGCGATCAATTTCTGCGCGTAGGTCCTATAGTCGTCCGGATGGACGAAGTCCAGACGGCCGACGCCCCAATAAGTATCGAGCTGGTACTGGAATTCAAAGGGAATGAGCGCTGGTGACCCGACAATCGTCAAGTAAAATGGCACCCCAAGATTAGGGTCGACCACTGAAAACCCAACACCGTTCTTGGCGAGCCAGGAACGCGCCGTGTCACCTGACTGATAGGCTTTGCTGCCGTCGAAGACCTGCAGGAGGCGATTGCTTCGCACCTGGTGAGAACGATGCTCGATCAAGGGCTCGAGCCCTGCTCTTACGGCAGGATCGGCATTGGCCGCAAAAATGATACCCCAGCCGGCCTCGGCCAGATTGTTAGCGTCAATGTCCGACACGGCGAGCTTTTCGGAAGCCTTGTCCGCCGCGCGCTGAATGATTTCTCGCGGGGCGGCCTCAATACCGGTCAGGACGCGAATATCGAGCGGCGGCAACGGCTGTCCGCTCTCCCAAATGCCGTTTGCAACCGGCAGCTCCTCGCTTTCGTCAGCGAGCTCGTTCATCTTCGTCATCACATCATGTTCTCGCCGTCACGCGAGCGGCGGCCCATATTGCGTGCGCAACTTCCGCGCCGTCGATCAAGGAGTGACCCCCGATATAGTCGCTAGCTTCCAGATTATAGATGCCGCCGGGCCGAAACGCATAGGGCGCGGACACAGGCTGCATCACCCCATCCTCTGCCTCCTTCACGCCTTGAATTCCCCAGGTTCCAATCCCGCCAAATATTGGAAGGTCCCCTTCACCGAAGGCGATCTGCAGCGCCATCCCCACGGCCAAGGGGTAGAGCGTGCCTACCGCTCCGTCGTGAGCTGATCGCGTCGTAACGATAGGGCCACGCACCGCCGGCCTGCGAAGCATCGTGTTGAAGTAGCCCGGTTTGCTCACGAGCTCGATGAAGTCGGCAAACGCCCACAACGACACGGCACCTTGAATCAAGACCAAAGAATCGACCGCGCGCGGCAACCTCGAGATCACGCTCGGGCCGCCAAGGATGGAGGAGGCGACGATGCAGCCAAAACTGTGTCCAATGAGATGAACGCGAGCGTCGGGACAGGCTTGCTGCAGCCTTGTGCAGAAGCTGTGCATTGTGTCCTCGCCGATCCGTCTGGCGCGTTTCTTCATCGACCAGAACGAAAGCTGTCGAAGCGGGGAGAGCAGGCCGGATAGCACGGCTGACTCGGCAAAGTCGTCGCCGAGCTCCTCGGATGCCTCAAACGCCGCAACAGGGTCAAAAGCCACGCCATCGCTGTCGGGAGGCGCGTCAAGCCCGCCGCCCTGATAGCCAAGTTGTCGGCCTAACTCCCGATAGGCGTCCGCGACGTGTTCTGGCATTTGCACGGCACCGGCGTTCTCCAGGTGCTCCTGAAAGATCGTTTTCAGCAGCGGGCGGATATCGGAAGAATTAGCATCGAAGAATTCGATGTACTTCTCCATGATATCGTCCTGAGAATTCATCTCGGCGGCAAAGTCAGTCGCACCGATCGTTTTCTCGCCGAAGGGCAGGCTCGGCCAATGCAGGCCGATCCAAATCGGCCGAAAGTCAGGACCCATGGCGTCCACGTCGTCGCGCCTCGCTAGCAGGGCCGCAAACCAGCGGTCGTATTGTTCCTTGGCCCCTGGAAAGTCGCCCTTCCAGCCATGGCTGGACAAGAAAATGTCAGTCGGCGATTGGTCGCGGGCCGCGGCAAGAATGCGTTCGCTGAGAAAATCCGTGCCAGGACCTCGGTCTTCGACCTCGGTGCCGTGCCTGTCGAAGCTAAGCAGCCAGTAAGACGATGACGTCCCAGGAATGTCATAGAGCGGCATAGATTTCAGCTCCCAACCTGGCCGTTGCGGATGACGCTGTCTCAATCCGCGAAGTAGAGCCAAAAAGGGCACACCTACAGTGCTGCTATCATAACACATCACAGCATGTGCAACAACTGGTTGAGGCGCCATGTGCGCTAGGCCGGATATGGCGAAGTACACGTTGCAGAAGAGGCATGTGACGTTACCCGCAGAACCTGTGGCGAGTCTCTCATGAAGGTTTAAGAGGGCTCAATCTACCGCAACGACGGTCAGGCCGCTCAGGTATGCAGGGGCGAAATGCCAACCCAGGCTGTCACGGTTCAGGCTCAAACAGCCGGCCCTTCTGTCCACGAGCCGCGTCTCACCAACCTTGTCATTGGCAGTGTTCTGCAAAAGCGGCGAGTGATCGGTACGCTTCTCTTTACCGCCGGGTGTCCGCTCGGCCGAGGGGCGAATCCGCCCCCTCTCATCTAAGCTGCGCCTATGGGGAGCCGCCGGCAGTAGCTCGAGCTTTGTTGAGGCCGCCGGCGATCGCGAGCTTTAGAGCCCAGGCGAGGCGCTGCATGACCAAGTCGCTGTCATGGAGCCGACTGTCGTCGGTCGGATCGACCAATCGATCGAACGAGCCGCGTCTGCTTTTGACCGTGGTACCCCGCGACGACGCGCAGGAGCTGACCGAACGCTTCGGGCTCCAGTATCGCTGCGAAGCTGCTGCTGCCTTTGCCGGCCGCCTTCTGGCGCTGCTGCGGCGGCTTCAGCGCAACATGGCCAATCAGCGCGTCAGCGGGGTCGCTCGATGCGCGGCCGTCCGACATCGCCAGCCGGAATATGTTCGACAGGACCGCCGGGAGCCTCCGCACTGTGTCGTAGTTTGCCGCGAGCGTGCAGCCGCTTCAAAATTGTGAGGCACTCTGAAGCTGTGATGTCGGCAATCGGCCGGTTGCTAAGTTCAGATCGCGCGAGCGAGACGAGCCAAGTTTGTTTGTCGTGGGTACTGGCGCGAAGACGTCGAACCGATCGCCCTGAAGCTTCTCGCTGAGAGGCCTATGGCATCAGAACAACCATGATCTCGCGGCCCGCTGACCGCTTCGTCTAGAGGGGACAGAATGAACCGGCTACAGAAATTCGTCGAGCGAGGCGCCTTCGGAGAAGGTCCAGGTCGCACCGCCTACGTGCTCAATCCGATGAAGCTGCCCGATCCGCGCAGCGGCTTCGAGTGGCAGGTCATGGCGGACTTCCTACCCGGCGAGGCCATCCTAGCGGATCCTGGCCTAAAGCAAGTCTTCGAGGCGGCACTGAAACGCGGCTGCACCATCGTCGCAAAGGACCAATCGCGATGAAGACGGACCGCTTTCGCTATCCCATCACGTTGAAGTTTGCGGGTAAGGTCGGTGACATCCTCACGCCTATGCCGCCCGAGAACCAGAAGTCGAGCGAGGCGCGGGACAGCGAAGAAACGTAAACGCCGCTGCCATTTTGGCACTACATTTAGAGTCTTGAGACGGGTATCCTATTGCTATTGTTCATGAACAGGACCCAAGAGGCTTTTGATGAGCCGGGAAACAGCACGCTTCATAGATGATTTCTTCAAAGAAATCGAAAGCGGCAATGCCGCGATCTTTGCGGGTGCTGGGCTTTCGTGCCTTCTGGCTTTGTTGACTGGCGCGAATTACTTCGCCCGCTCGCCGAGGAGCTGAACCTCGACATCGACCAGGAATCGGACTTAGTCGCGTGCGCGCAGTTTCATGTCAATTCAAGCGGCAACAACAGGCATCGTCTGCACAGAGCCGTCATCGAAGCGCTGTCGGCAGACAACCCGCCAACGGAAAACCATCGTCTGCTCGCCCGGTTGCCGATAGCTACGTGGTGGACGACCAACTACGACAAGCTCATCGAAACCGCTTTGAAGGATGCGGGGAAGATAGTTGACGTTAAATCAGCAGTCCCGCAGCTCGCGGACATGAAACCCCGCCGCGACGCGGTGGTCTTCAAAATGCATGGGGATGTCGATCGACCCGATGAAGCCGTGGTGACGCGTGATGATTACGAGCGCTACGGCCAAGATCGTGGCGCTTTCATCAACGCGCTCGCAGGCGATCTTGTCACGAAGACCTTCTTGTTCCTGGGATTCAGCTTCACGGACCCGAACCTTGAACAAGTCCTTACGCGCGTGCGACTTACGTTCAAAACGAACCAGCGAAGGCACTACGCGATATTCCGGATGCGCACAAAGCTGCCGCACGAATCTGATGAAGCGTTTGCCCACGCTCACGCGCGCCAAGCGCTCGTCCTCCAAGATCTTCTGCGTTTCAATATTCAAGCCATTTTGGTTGATGAATATTCCGACATCACAAAAATCCTAGCTGAATTCGAGCGGCGTTACCGTCGGCAAACCATCTTTGTTGGCGCAGCGGCGGCGTCGTTCGATCCATGGGGCGAAGATGCCGTTACGGCGTTCATGCGTGCTCTAGGCTCTGCACTGGTGACCAAGGGTATGCGGATTGCGACAGGTCTTGGTCTCGGCGTTGGAAACGCCTTGCTTACGGGCGCCATCGAAAGCGTGATTCAATCGAAAGCCGGGCACATCGAAGATTACCTAATTATTAGGCCCTTTCCTCAAGCTATCGCTGACGCCGGTGAGCGCGCCCGTGTTTGGGATGCCTATCGGCAGGAAATTGTAGGATCATCGGGTATTGCCATCTTTCTCTTCGGTAACAAGATGGTTGGGACCGCCGTTGTTCCTTCTGATGGCATGCGACGCAAATTCGAAATTGCGCAAGAGAAGGGCTTGGTGCTCTTGCCAATCGGAGCGACGGGTTCGATTGCGAAGCAATTGGCCGATGATCTATTGGCCAGTACCACGCCGGGCGGCGTGGACCCCGCGGCGCTCTCAGCGCTTGCAAGTCCAGTTACGGACCTGATGACATTGGTTACTCCGATTGTTGAAACGATAGGCAAGATTAGGGAGGGGAAGTGATGGCAAGAAGGGTATTTTTTAGTTTTCACTATGATCGGGACGTTCGGCGCATCGTTCAGGTGCGAAATTCCTGGGTCGTGCGCGCAAAGGGCGAGGCGCAGCCCTTTTACGACAAAGCCGAGTTTGAGGAAGCGAAGAAGCGCGCCGGAGGCATTGAGAAGTGGATTGAAGAGCAGATGAAATACACGTCGGTGACTGTCGTGCTGTACGGTGCTGAGACTTATGAGCGCGAATGGGTCCGACACGAGATCAAGCGTAGCTACGAGCTAAAGAAGGGGATCATCGCCATCGACATCCACGGCGTGAAAGACCCGCAGAACGGGGTAGATGTACAAGGGCGGAACCCACTGGATTATTGGACGGTAAAGCGCGATGGGCGAGATGTGCCATTCAGCAGCATCTACCGTTCATATGATTGGGTTCGCGATGACGGCTACAATAACGTCGCGGGCTGGATCGAAGCCGCTGCAACCGCTGCCGGACGATAGCTTGCAAGTTATCGCCACTGGTAGAGCCACCACGGTAGAAACTAATTCTTGGCTTCCGGCGGCGGTGCGAGCTTGGCGACATCCGCTTCCAGCTTCTTAGTGCAGCGGATCAGGTCGGCCAAGAGTTGCGCGTCGATTTCGGTGCGGCCTTCGTACTCCGCCAGATTGCGCTCGTTGTGGGCCCTGATGAAAATCTGGATGTCCGCCTTGTCCGTACCGACGGTGTGGACCAACGTTTGAAACACCGTGATACGGTCTTCCGAGCGATAGCCTTCCCGGCGCAATGAAGCCGCTGCGAGCCTGTGGGCCGCGCCATAGGCCAGGTCAAACTGACTATCCGAATCGAGGTCTTCGTTTTGCGCGTCGCGTAGCCGCGTTTTAGCCGCGGCCAGCATGCCGTCGTACTCGGGCTTTGAAGGCGGCTCTTCCTTGAGCTTCCTGATCTTCACCAGATTGTCGAGTTCAACCTTGCTCATGAATGAAGGACTCTTTCCGATCCCACGATGAAAATCTTCGGTTGCGTGCTAATTCTTTGAACGAATGAATCCTTGCGCGAAACCTTGCGCCGCCAATCCTCGCGGGTCAGGAACAGAGGATTGACCTTGCGATGCAACTTGCTTTCGGCACCTTGCAACGCCGTGAAGAGGTCACTGTAATCGAGATCGTCACCGATCACCAAGAGATCAATATCGCTCGCCGCCGTGTCCGAGCCTTTCGCAACCGATCCGAACACGAACGCCGCTTGCATCTTTTCAGCATGTGGCCGCAGAGCTTCCGCCAACGGTCCGGCCAATCCCACCGTCTTTAAGACGAGGCTTTGCAGCTCGCTGAATATCGGAGAGTCGGCATTGGCGCGGTAATGCTTCTGATTGCCGATCCATTGAACTGAGACGAGGCCACTGCCTTGCAGCCGTTGCAGTTCGCGCTCGACCGCGCCGGTTCCCGAGTTGATGGTCCGCACAATCTCCGAGGTATAAAAACTCCGCTCCGGCTGGCCGAAGATGAGGCCAAGCACGCGCTGCTGCACGTTTGAAAATAGCGCGTTTGAAAGGCTGGTTTGATCAGCAGTCATTCCCATATCGGGTATGATAGACCCCAATTTGGGGATAATCAAGGATGTTAAAAATTTCATATTCATCAAATAGTTAGGACGAGCTCATTTGCCAGAAGCGGATCGGTGTAGATCGAATTCTCCTTCCTTCTCCGGCACCGGGGAAGCCCACCACTCGTCGTCCCCCGCTCCCAATGATCCAAGAGATAGCTTGGTTTCGGCCAGAGGATTGTCCATTGCCAAATGACGGATCAGCACCTGCGGCGACCGGTTGGTTGCCGCCGTTGCTCCGCACGATGCATTTCACGGCGATGCGCGTGAGCGGGCGGATCGGCGCCGTGAAGAACAATTGGGGCGTCGGTAAGCGTGGCCTCGCTTGTTCGAGGTAGACGATGATCGCATCGCCTACTTCCTGCGTCAGCGGAAGCCACGCCTCCCGCCTGGATTTGCCGGTGATGGCAAGCCGCCCATTCCTCCAATCGATATCGGTGAGCTTGAGGTTGGCGACCTCGCTCGCCCTCAAGCCAAGACGGGCGAGCAGCAAGACGATCGTCCGATCACGTAAGCGGCTTTTACCCTCGCAAGCGGCTATCGTTCGCTCGATATCGTTGGCAGCAAGGAATCTCGGAACGGATGCCAACTGCCAGTTCGCAAAACGCGGAACGGCGTAGTCGCGTCCGGCCGGGCATTGGCCGGTCGCGACCAGGAATCGGAGAAACGCGCGTGTCGAGGTTGCAATGGTTTTGGCCCGACCACGGCTGTGCGGTTTGGCGCGCTCGAGAACAAAAGCCCGTACCGCATGGTCGGCAAATGCTTTTGAATCGTCGCCAACAGCCTTGAGAAGATCGACAAGTGGTCTGATAAGTGTCGAGTGTGGAGTCGGCGACGCCGCGCTGCCCTCGCATCCAGGTCCGGAATGCTGCAAGTATAGGCCAGCGCTCTGTCGGAGATGGCGGCTTCGGAGCCGCCGGCAACGCCCCTTGTTCCCGAAGATAACGGATGAACAGCGCGGCCGCCCCGCGCGGTGCCCTCGTCGTTCTGCCGCCCTTGAAGGCCGCTGCAGATGCATCAAACCCGGCCAATATGTTGTCGAGGGTGAATCCGGCCGCTTGCAGCCATTCGGCCCAGCAGGCCAGAAGACGCACCAACTCCACGATCGTGGTCGGCCGATAGCCGCTGTCGCGAAGCCAGTTCCTAAATTCATCGACATGAGCCCCAAGAAGCGCAGCCGTCCCTCTACGCTCTTGCCCTGCTTTCGCTTCTGTTTCCGCTTTGACATGACGCCTCCGTGGATTGAGTGGAGGCTGAAGCATGCGGCGGTCTGCACCAGATCGAGCACGTGGCGTCATAACAAGGCCCACTGTCCACAGGAGATCCGGACTGCTTTGGACAAGTATCGGCACCTCCTTCAACGGTTTCCTCGGCCGTGTCCTGTGCGCGCCATCGCCGTCTTCGCCAATACCGACTAATCCGCGACGGCCTGCGAGCTTGCGCCGCGCGTTATGGGCGGCTGAGTTCCCAATTTCGCAGGGTGTCGTGTTACCGTTTGAAAGCGGCCCTTTCGATCGATCCTAGGATGGAAGTGATGGGCCGCCCATAAGTTGTCGGCCTAGGGTCCGGAAGATTGAATAAATTGCCTCTTGCAACTAAAATATAAGATGTCACAGATTCAATTCTGAGAAAGCGACCGCCGTGGCAGTTCAAAGGACGCAAAGCCCGGGTGTCGAGCCAAACCTACTGGCGTTGCAGGCGGCGTGGCAAAAACACCCACGGTTCAAACAGCGGGCGCTTGGTGGTCCACGCGCGCTTGACGGATTTCATTATCAACTTGCCGTATCGCTCCATCGTTTTTTTGGAGCTGTACTGGAGAGGAACAGCGCAAACGCGGACATCGCTTTCGAAGGACTCAGCGACCTAAGTGAGAGCAGGGACGGCCTTGTGTATCTCACCCAAGTTAAGACCACGCTGAGGAGGGAATCACTTCAAGAAGCCGTCAGGGAGGCCCTCGCGGTGGACGAGTTTCTCGAAGAATGTTGTCCATCGGTGCAAGAAGAATTTCGATTCAAGATCACTACACGAAGTTTGCGCGGAAATGTCTCGACCGAACCTGCGCTACTGTCCGCGTCAGACCTCAAGCTCGATTCCGAGTTGACACCGCGCTGGGCAAATCTGCGAAAGCGATGCTTGCCGGTGGAGGTGGACACTGCACCTGAGATTCGCCTCGCAGTGCGGCTCTGGGCTGATGTCACGCGTCCAATGACACTGATTGACACCTGCATGGGTCGGCTCCTTGACATGGTCCCGTCAGGAGTCCCGCCCGCAGATATAACCAAAGCCCTCCTTTCAGTTTGGGAGGGCTCCCGCCGCCGAAAGATTGCCCCTCTGCACCTGCTGGGAGCTGGGGACCTTGCAATAAACAAGTCCGCTGGCGAGCGCGATCGCATCGTCCATGGTGTGCGTCCAAGCGTAAGAGATGTTCGCGACGGCTGCTTCATGGAGCGGCCGGAGAGGCTCAAGGCCGCACTTTCGGTCATTCACGAGCGTTGGGCGCAAGAGTCAGGGGAGAGGCGTCCGCTGATTCCCGTGTTTTGGATAACGGGCCCCTCGGGAGCAGGCAAAAGTGTACTTCTCCTTCAAGTTGTCAGCGAACTCTTAGCTGATGGGCAGGTCGAGGCGGTCAATTTTATAGAATCGTATGCCCATCTCATACCGCGCGCTCTCGAGAATGCCGTTGGGACCTCGATCCCGTTTTTGATTGCGGGCGACGATCTTTATTCTCCAGAGAATCGCGATCCCGCGATATGGCAGGAAATTGGAGAGCTGACTGCAAGTCAACACGCTTTTCCTAGCCGATTTTCTATTCTCACCTGTGGCCCGCCTGAGCAATTGAGGGCTTTTAAACGCGAATGTGAGCGACATCGGGCGCTCCAACCGGTCGAGATAATTGCCAAACCATTAAGTCCAGAGGAGCAAGACGCCTATCACGCTTGGTATCAGGAACGTACCGGCGTCGAAGTACCTAGGCGCAAAGAATCAATCCTGGTCGCCGCCGCTTGGAGTTATGAACTCTATCGAAGAGAACAGCTGACGCCACAAGACTTCGCCCAGCGCTTCGACAATCGGCTCCACGAACTTGGTATCGCGTCGAAAGGCCACTCTGCCCTCGCACTAAACATTTATGGCCTGAAAGCGCCAGAGAGTCTTTTTCTGAGCCACCGAGAGGCATTGGCGCAACTGACAAGCGAGCAAATCTGGCGTCTGAGCAGTCCCGGTTCGGGAACCCTATCGGGGCGCTTCTTTCATCCGCAGATTAGTCGATTGGTCTATGACGTGTTGGTCCCGCCAGGGAATTCCGTTGGACGCGCGGAGGACATTGGCCGCGGATTTGATTCGATGCTGGAAGAAGGGCAGCCGGCCGATGCGTTTCTTGGTTGGCTCGGTTCTCGAAAAATTGGCAAACGTCGCGAACGCGGCGCGTTGATGATCGATGAAGAAATGCGGGTAGAAATTTTGAAGGCGCTATGGCCGTGCTTTCGTCGGCGTGGCCCAGTTCGGGATGTCATCCCCCGGCTGTTCAATTGGCAACAAGCAGCCTTAGGCGCGGGGATCAATCTACATGCGGCGGGTATTAAGGCTCGTATCGGGTCTTGGTGGCGTGAATTGGAGGAAGATGAACCTAGCTGGGGTCTTCTTTTCCAGATGGTTTGGGATATGGCCAACCAACAAGAGCGAGCGATTTTGGTGGATCAGGGCCGAAGGTGGCTTAAGGCACATCCGGTTGCGGGAGCGTGGCCGTGGATCAACAGGCGTTTGCTCCAGTACACACCGTCGGACGCTACTCTCCGAGAGGAAGCCTTAGCCTGGCTGAGCTGTAATTTAGCACATCTGTATTACGCGAACGTTTGGTTGGACCTTTTTCAAACGGTTGAGCATTCCGACCGCCGCGATACTGAGAAAGATGATCTTCTTCGGCTCGCCCTTCAATCGATTCCGGTTCAGCCTGAGTCGAATGCGGATTTTCTGATTTGGGAAAAAACCGCCACGCTGAACCCAGCGATCGACCATTTTGCTGAAGCCATCACCCGAAAGCTGACGATTGTACGCAGCCCTTATAAGCTAGAGAAGGCAATCGATTTCTTACTCCGCTTTATCGAGCCTGCTGACTTCGTTGCAAAGTTATTGCCCACATTTGCGACACAATGGATGGCCATGGTTGGCCGTTCATTTGGATTCACGTTGCTGAAATCCTCCGCCAAGATGTTAGCTGGCTGTCTCTTGGCCGTGATTGGCTGGCAGGCCGTGAGAAGCAACCAGAATGGAATTACGTCTGGCAGA
>NZ_LBJV01000005.1:0-86365 GCF_028128855.1 Bradyrhizobium sp. CCBAU 11430 | reverse complement strand
TGATCGAGCAGAACTTCGAGCGCGACGCCCTGCTTCCGCGCGGGCGCGACTGGCTGACAGGCCGCGAGAACCAACCAGAATGGACTCACGTCTGGGAAAAGCTGATCGAGCTGAACTTCGAGCGCGACACCCTGCTTCCGCGTGGGCGCGACTGGCTGACAGGCCGCGAGAACCAGTCAGAATGGAGTTACGTCTGGCAAAGGCTGATCGAGCAGAACTTCGAGCGCGACGCCCTGCTTCCGCGCGGGCGCGACTGGCTGACAGGGCGCGAGAACCAGCCGGGTTGGTACCCAGTTTGGGCGGTAGCCCAAGCCGGCAAGGATCGCCGGAGATAAGCAAGAATAGCGTGGCACCGATTGGCACCCAGTCCGCTCCGGATCATTCATGTCGATATTGCAATGTCCGCTCTCTCGTCCACTGTCGACCATAGAGGACATTACCTCGTCCGCGTGGGAGGCGTCGGGCGGCTTACCGTCACGACGAAATACCTCGGATCCGTTCCGACGCGGCGCATGACGAAGCCGTCTGCAATTGAGCTCTTCTCCTTGGATTGGGGGCGGCGGAGCAAGCTGCTGTGGCTCGATCGCGCTGCTGCGGTGGTGTCGCGGTCGCGGCGGTGGTTGGATGCCCTCGAGCCGTTGCCCTCCTGTCGGGCTGTTTGGGCCCACGTCCATACCGGCCTTTTGCTGGCGGATCACGCGCCACAATACGCTCGCTGCGCTCGCCGACCTTTACCCGCAATGGCTCGTTCGCGATCTTCTTCCCCTGCTGCCAAGCGGCGGCATTCCTCGCGAGGCAACAAGATCGCTCAGCCCGATATCCTCCGCTGACGCTACGGGCCAGAGGCTGCGGGTCGGTCGTTGCGGCGCTCAGAGATCGCCATCAAGGTCGCGATGGTTGCGGGCTTGGAAACAGCAACAGGAGATCACCATGGCTCAGATTGGCACCTTCACCCGCGCCGAAGACGGCTCGTACACCGGCATCATCAAGACGCTCTCGCTCAACATCAAGGCGCGCTTCCTTCCGGCCGAACCCTCCGAGAACGAGAAGGCTCCGAACCTGCGCGTGATGGCCCGCGACGTCGAGATAGGTGCCGCCTGGCAGCGGACCTCCAAGGACAATACCGTCTATCACTCGGTCAAGCTCGACGACCCGTCCTTCCCGGCACCGATCTACGCCAACCTCGTCGCGGTCGATGACGGCTACCCGGCGACTTCTGAGTCCGAGAAGATCTCCTTTAATCAGCTCAACCGACAGACGAGAACATTCGGTGCGGGCGATCAGAATGCGTCGAAGGATATGCAACGCTATATCCAGTCAGTCGATGAACTGCACCGGGCGACCGGCGCGCATGGTAACGCAGCAACGTTCCTACAAGCCCCTTGTCCATCGGCTCAAGTGCAATGATGTGCTCGCGATTGGTCAACACGACGCGCCCGATGGCGACCTTGTTCATTTCGCGGATTGTCTCGCGGATCACCGCGAAGGCGTCGTGGCCAACCTTGCCATCCGGACGAAGGTAGTAGGGTCGGATCAGGTAGCGCGGGTCGATCTCTGACTTGTCGACGAACTCATCGATTTCGATCGTGCGGGTGGATTCCAGCGCAATCTCTTCGAGCTCCTCCTTCGTCACCTCGATGAACTGCCCCTTCTCCAGTTCATAGCCCTCGTGATGAAATCGATCTTCGTAGACATAGTATCCTTCGTTGTCGCACGCGAAAAAAAATGCCCGTCGCATGTGTTGCGGGTTAGGCGGAAGCGAAATGTTGGTAATGCCGGTTTGCTATAAAAAAGAGGCCGCCCCAGAGGCGGCCTCAATACATTCAAAGTAGCTCGATCAGCGGCAGCCGCAGGACTGCTTGCCATTGTAGGTCGTCGAGCAATCGTACCGGGTACCGGCCGGGCAACCTGCCTTGGCTGGCATCATGGCCCCGAGCAATGCGAGTGCAGAAATCGCGAAAAGCAAATGCTTCATCTATTCTCTCCCTAGGCGGCACCAATTGCGCCGCGAAGGACACTAGCTGCCAAACCAATGGTTGCAAGCTGCGATGCAACATAAATCAGAATAGGCCACAGGGAAATTCAACTTAGCTGCTAAGGGTCCAAGAGATCTGCACCGGTCTGGCATCGATCCAAAGAAAGAGGCCGCCAACTGCGGCGGCCTCTTACTGTCATTTGGTGTTTTTCGCACTTCGGCGATGGTGTCGCGGCAGCGGCATTGATCCAGCCGTCCGATATACGGCCGACATGCCGTCCAGAATTGTCATAAAGCTCCTCACCTTGTAGGAAGCCGATCGCATCGCCGTCCCACGTATAGAACGTGCCCTTCTCACCCACATAGTGGGTCGCATTGCCGTGGCGGTCGTGGAAATCCCAAGCCATGAGCTAATCCCCTAAAATAAAGGAGACGTCCAAGGGTAACAAAACCGGCGGTAGACGCAAGGAAACTCCCGAAAGATCACACAGTATCGGCAGACCATCTTAAGCCATACGCGTTCGCAAAAGTGGAAACGGGGTCGATTTTCGGCGCGGGTTCAGCTACAACCAACGACGTTGGATCGAATTGATTTTGCCGCTTGGCGACGTGGGTTGCGACACTGAACCGGTCACCGCGAATAAAAGCTGGAACAGTGAGATTTCTGCGTCTGGATCGAGTACAAAGACAACCCTCATCAATTGAGTTGCGCTGCTATTAGCGGTACGGGGCACCACCAAGACAATCAACGGGCCGGTACGTCCGCTTAGCGAGCGATTTGCCGTCTTTGGGAGACACAACGCACGCTTTGTGAAGTCGAGCGGGGCGCCGAGTTAAAGCAGATGGTCGACACGAACCGGCGCGCTGCCATCTCTGTTGGAATCAAGAACGAAGAAACACACATAAAGACGATAGGTAGGCAGGCCGTTCGCTTCATCACCAAGGCGGACCTGATCGAGGTGAGTCTCGTGGGCGCTGGCAAGTGCGCCAATGCGTTTGCTGGATTGGTCAACGCTGGCATCGAGACGCTTGAGCCGGGAAAGAAGGGCGTGATATTCTCTACCAACTATGCCGAGCATAAGCTCAAGCGGTTGAAGAAATCTGTTGCAAAGCGCAATGAAGCCATCGCTTCGATATCGGCCAAGCTGGACCGCGCCGAAGGCAAGCGGCCGACCGCTTCCGTTGAAGCCAATGCGCGGCCCGACGCCAACCGAGGGTATCGCAATCGCAGCGCTGATCTCGAGGTAGAGTCTCCGGCAATTGCAAGGTGGTACAAGGCGTGGTCGGCGTCGGGCTAGCTGCCACGCCCCCCACCGACTGAGCGCGAATTTCTTTGACATCGGTCTTTGTGCACTCACGACGACGATCGTCTTCAGTTTCTTAGCCATCACGACTCCTGAGCGTCAGTTAGTCGCGCTTCTAACACGAAGACTTATGCCGGCAATGCAGATATGCTGTTCAAGTCGTTGGTGATGGCTCCTCGCCCCCGCTCGCTGGCGTGATTCCGTACTCGGCTGCGAGACGCCGGGCCGCTTCAATGTTTCTTTGAGCGATGTTGCTTCCGCCCTTCGCTTGGACTCGCCGGTTGGTCTCACATATGTCAGGCCCTGCTATTTTATGACCGCTTCACACGCGCGGATGCGCGCTACTGCAGCGCAGTGGGACTCGAGGGGCGATAATTCGTGCGATGCTGCTGCGGGCCTTAACCAGCGCCGGCCCGTCGCCATTCCGCTTTCGCGTGCTTCGACAGCCACGTGGGTCCCGGGGGCGACCGGTCTAGCGCGCCGGGGAGGCGGTTATCTCTCGCTTGCGGCCTTCATGGAGCTTCCAGTATGCTAGAAAAGGTTGGAGCTTCTGCTTGAAGCGCTAGAGGGCTAATGTCAGACAAGACGAAAATATGCTTTGAACAGCCGCCTCCTGGCTCAGAGGGTGCGCCGCCATATTCATTTTATGTCGAGCGAATTTTCGATGCTGTCAAACAAGTTGGGGCAGCTAATAGCGCCGGTGTATTCGGAGGGCTCGTTGCAATTTATTATTTCGGAGCGAAGTCTGCTGAAATCATGAATTTTCTAAAGCTAACGACTGCTGTCTATTTTGGGGGCGTGTTTTTGTTTGCTTTTTCGTACAGTAGCTTCGCAACGTTTTTCATCTATCAGGTGCCGTCACTTTCCGGCAGTGCAAAGTTCAAGCCCAGTTCTTGGAGGTACGTCTCGGGACTCGCGTTTGGCGTGCTATCATTTGTTGCGTGGCTGTTTGGATCAACATTGGCCGCCGTAGTTCTCTTTCGTCTCTAGCTCATCCTGGCTGTCTATAATTGGGGAAATACCGAACTTCAGAGCCATGTGGTCAGGGACCCTTTGTCAAAAATTTGTGCCGCGCACCGGAGGGCTAGTTTGCATCTATTTCTCACGACATTTCTGCGCCTAGGAATTCTCTTCGCTTGCTTGCTCATTGCGAGTCCTGCGAATTCACAAGAGAAGAGCATGACCATTGAAGGGTACCCACCAGACCTTCCCGTTCAAATCGCGGGAAGCGCGTGGTTTCTCTTCTTAGATGGCAGGATTGACGCAGACACGCCACAACTGATCGAACGATACATAGAACAGAACAGTGTTCCGTATGGATCTCACGTAATAATCAACTCGCCGGGTGGAAACCTATTTGCCGGCATGGAACTCGGACGCTTGTTTCGCAAGCACGGCTTCACGATCGATATTGGGAAAAAAGTCCTTGCTTCGAAGAAGCGGTTCGATACAGAGGTCGGCGGATGTTATAGTTCTTGCGCGGTTGCCTATCTGGGAGGCCAATTCCGATATCTAACAGCGGGTTCTCATTATGGCGTGCACCGCTTTGCATTTACGAAGCAAAGTAGCGCTGACGCCGATATCGCCCAAGTCGCGTCTGCTGAAATTACCACGTACATCAGGTCTATGGACGTCGATGTTGAGTTGTTCAAGCTAAGTTCCGCTGCGGCTCCGTCCGATATGAATGAGCTGGATCGCGTTACTCTTGAGCGACTAAATGTGGTCAACAACGGCGTTACCCGTCCTGTTTGGACAGTCGAAAGCGCACAGGGCAAGCTCTATCTTAAGGGAGAGCGATCAACCGCCGTGGCGGGCGTAAACAAGTTTATGATTCTCTGCGATGCGGGTGGCCCACTGCTCTATACAATCTTTGATCCTGTTGGCAGGGACGAAGAAGTTATGGCGATGTCGGCACACTCTCTGATGATCGACGGAAAGCCTTATCCGATAAAAGCGGTGTCCAAGGAGATCAAGAACGGATGATTCAACTCGATTTACAAGCTGACGAACAAAGAAGTAGACGCCCTTCGTTCGGCTAACTTTGTTGGTGTTGCCGTGAGATTTACATACGAAGCCGGCGTCTTCCTGGGCTTCGATCATATGCCGATAGCCGGTGGACGAGACAAGCTGTTCGGCATCCTTAGCAGTTGCAGCTGAACATATGAGTTTCGGTCCCCCGAGCAGACACTGGCCAGCCAACGCGGGTGCCCAAAGCCGCCCTCCACCTTTGCCGTCTTCCGCGAATGGCACGGGCGACAGAGCCATCGCAGATTGCTCGGCTCATCGGTACCGCCACCCTTGCGCGCCTTGATGTGGTCCAAATGGAAGCCTGCCTTCCACGCCTCGCGCAGGCAGTACAAGGCGAGTGTGCCGTGGAGCTACGCAGAGCCTGCCAGTCAGTGCCGTAGCCTCCCTCGCTGGGTCGCGCTGGGACGTGCGGCCTGCCTTCGCTTCTGACAGGCGCATAGGGTGCCGCCGCCCGCGACGCGTTTTGGGCATGCAGCCTGTTTCCGATGGTGCACCGCGTCCGCTCTCTGCGCTCAAGCAGATATGGTCTGACTGGGTCCCGACTGTCGCTTTTTGACCCTTATCGGACTCAAGCAGAGCATTTCACTAAGAACGCGGAACTTGGGCCATTCTCGATTAGTGGGTAGCGGCCGTTCGGTACCCGCTGGTCTCATACGCTCCAAAGTCCCCAACGACCGTGCGGAGCGCGCGCCGAAAGGTTCACGGCGAAGCGAGCGCGGCTCGCTGGGTAAAGGGCAAGCAGCGCGCCACTCGTCTCGACCAGATTCCCTTCACGCACGCGACCTACTCAGCGAGGTTGCGCGGACTGTGAGCAAGATGATGACCTGGCAGTACACTAGGCTCAGCTACTTAGCTGTTCCCGTCGTAACTCCTGTCGCAGTCGTGTTTGCCGTCCCCGGTGTGCCTCCTCGCCGCACTTCGCGCGCGTCACGGCGACCCTCCCGGCGCACTTGGCGCGCGTCACGACGATTTTCGCGGCGCTCGTGGCGCCCCTCACGTCGATCTTGACGCCTCTCCATGCCAGCGGTCTGCGCCTCGGCGTCGGGTACCATCAGCATGCTCGGGAGCGCGGCTACCGTGGTCGCCAAGCCCAAGGAAGAAAGAAGCTTTCGTCGAGAAATCATGACTGCCTCCCTTGCTGGACTGCCCCAAGTTAAAGAGTCTACTCGCCTTTGCCTCCTTCGTCTTGATCTATGTCATCGGACGGCAGCACTCTCAGGCTGACACCGTCCGGCATGCACGCGCATAGCTACGGCAACTCTCCCGTTGGAGTGACGCGACGTTAGGCGAGCACCCCGATACCGGTGACTTGGCTTCACATCCGCCCTTGATCCAGATCAACGTCAACTATTTCTCGACGCTCAGGCTATTTCTCGACGCTCATGCAATGTCAGCTGCGGGAGGATTACCATGAATGGGAAGCGTCTATGGATTGGATCGAGCACAGTTGCAGGGATTGCGGCCAGCGCTCTGTTGGGGCTCGCAGGTCTCTCTCTCTCCCCGGCACCGGCTCACGCGGTGATTTACTGCACGTATGTTGGTTATCCGGCGGGCTGCGTCGCGCGGGCCGGTGTCGTGCTTAGGCCACGACCTGTAGCGCGCGCTGCAGTCCGTCATAACGCCGGTGGCAACTTAAACGGCGGTGTCAATCGAGTTGGGGTGCGGCGGTAATGCCTTGTTGCGGCTCACGAGCGGAGCACTTCTCGGCACGGTAGCTTTGTGACCCGCCACATTTTGAGCAATCGATGAGGCACGCCTGGTACGTAACCTTCGAGGTGCAACGTCGAAGGATGTTGCCAAAGCCAAGACATCCTCGGCTGACCAAGACATTCGAGACGGAGATGGAAGCGAAGCTTTTTGCGAAAGAAAAACTCGATGAAGGGCTGGTCGTGACCGCGGGCACCCTCAATCCGCACACGCCGAAGCAAATCATTCCGTCGAGCGCCGTGTCGATCTGGCTTGGCGGCGCGCTGGACCAAAGTGCGGACCGGTCTAACAGTCGGAGCGATTGAGGAGCGGCCAATGTCGGCTGCTGGCCCGCAGCTGACCTAGTGTGCGCAGCCGTTAAAGGACCGCTTGTGACCCGTTGCGGTCGTGAGGCTGTCAGGTTCACAAGCGGCTAGATGACCCCCCGCTGGTGCGGCAGCTAGACCAGAGGGGCAACGTCCGAGTCGGGTTCAATTCATTTTTCCTTTTCGGCACGCTTCCTCAAGTGAGGGCCGTCGTGCAATACCACGTTCAGCAGCGAATTATGGACCTCCAGTGATCCGTTGTATTTGATGAACCCAAGCTTGCGGAACTTGTTCATGAACATGCTGACGCGCGACCTTGTGGTCCCGACCATCTCAGCAAGTGTCTCTTGGCTTATCTTCGCTATGACCGGCTCGGGCTTACTCTCCTTGCCGAAGTTGGCCATCAGGAGGAGCACTCTCGCCAGACGCTTCTCACTGGAATTAAAAAGTTGGTCGACCAAGTCCTCCTCGACTCGGGCGTTCCTAGACAACAGGTGAGCCATAAACATCTCAGAGAACTTCGGCTCGGCGCGGAGCGCACGCACAATGGCTGCTTTTTCGAGCCGCATAATAACACATTCCGTCACCGTCACGACCGTCGCCACCCGCAGCGGATGCCCGTTTAGGCAGCTCTCACCGAAGAAGTCCCCATTTCCGTGGAGCGCGACGACCGCCTCCTTGCCCTGCTCGGAGACGAGCAGACCTTGACCTTGCCCTCCTGAATGTAGAAGACCGCATCACCGGGGTCTCCCTGGGAGAAGACTTTCCGATTCTTCCGATAATTCGAAACGGTCCGCCCCGCGGCCACGGTGTGGAGGAACACCTGAACGTCGAACGCCTGCTTCTTTGTTGCCTTGGCCACGCTTCCCGCCTTTAATTATCAACCAGCTTACATTCTAGGACAAATCCAGCATCTGGAAACCCCGGACCGCGTGTGGGCCGCGGTGTAGTGGCACGTGTTCTCCGCCGCCAAGTGAGCACTAAAGCTCAGACTCCCGCTCCAGATGTGGCAGATTCGCTCGTTACGGAGATGCCGAACCAAGAGGCGTCCCATTAACAGAGGAGCTGAATTATGGGTATCATCCTTCCGTTCGTATCAGCGGGCGCGTTCGAGCCTAACGATATTGAGGCGATGTCCCTGGCTTGTGAGGAAGTCTGCCATTATCTTCATATCAATGGCGACGCGCGGGCTCGCGAGACCATCGCTCTGAGAGTCATCGAGCTAGCCCAGCGCGGCGAACGTCGCCCCACGGTCTTACGCGACCAGGTGCTTGCGGGAATGAACGCCGGCCCCGGACGATGGCTGATGGGGTTTGGCGTCGTCTCAAGGACGCCCGCTAATGATGATCTCAAGCTGTCCACTTCTGGGCGTTTGTGTTGAAGAAGTCGGCCTGTAGATCGGGGCGCGCCGCTCGAACGTCGCGAATGACTCAAAGCACGTATGGTCAATAGCGACGAGCGTCCTCGACGCGTGATCACCAGGGTTGCGAGCAATTGCCCTAATTTGAATCTAGCGGCGACCTAACTTACTAACGACACGTTAATTTCTTTTGGCATGTGAGCAATACTGACCAGCGCCGAGCCCAGTGGCAGTTCCACAATGGGTTCCATCACCGCCCACCATGGCAACTACCGGTGACTGAGAGTTCTGTAACGCTCCCGCCTGATCAAGGCGTGCAACATGTTCCGCCATCCCCGAACGCTATGTCCTATGTGTCGAGCAGAAGCGGTGCTGGCTCGGATTACGCCCGGCCCCTTTGGCTTCGATATCCGGACGTTTGAGTGCCCCGCGTGCAAGGACGTCCACCAGCTTGTGGCCGATCTGGTTGATCCGATGAAATCCCCACGAACAACCGGCTGGCTTCACGGTCAACTGCACGCGCCGACGTAGCGGCTGCACCCTATGGGGCCGGGTTTTCGTATGACGGCCTTGAATACGCGGCACGGTGCTTCTCACGTCCGTCATCGCTGATTCTTGCGATGCGACGCTCAGGGGCACAGCGGACCTCATACGCGACCTGATCTGCGACGCGGGGATTTATGGAGTACACGCCCTGGGTTGCCTTCTCCGTTGAGCAGCAAATATAGAATTTGGCAGCGCGCGGAGTCATCGCACTGAAATCGTTGCTGTTCGGCGCGGCGACACATTGCCGGGGAAGCCGAGGGGTAAGCGAAGCCCCTCAACGCTGTTGATCTTCGCTCATCGTGGTCTTGACTAACCATATTGGTTGAATCAGTTTGTGTAAGCCGGTGATGCGGATGCTCCCGGTGCAAGGGATCGGATGATCCTAGGTCGCGGTGAAGACGCGGCGGACGGCGCGGGCGGATGCCTGCAATCCCCTCAACATCATCATCAGGTCATCCGCCATGATATCAACGGTCCTGCTCGTTGACGCGAGCACGCACGCGGCATTCGCACCCAGCGACATCCTCGTTAATTCCAAGACTGCCAGGACAATGCTCGGCAACATCTCGCACGCGACGCTACATTGCTGGCAGCACGGTCTACACCACCGCACGCGCAACAAGATCATCCCCCCGCTGGCGGACTTCCCCGCCCCGGTCATGATCAGCGGTCGGCGCTACTGGCGCCGGTCCGACCTCGAAAAATTCATCAACGGCCGCGCCAGCGCCGCCTAGCGCCGAAAGGAAAAGGCCCCGCCAGTGTCAACCCGGCAGGGCCTCTAATCATCGTTTTTTAGGAAAGCATCATGACTATACACGGTCGCGTCGCGCGGCTCAACTGCGCGTCTCTAACCGGCATCACTTTGCGCGCATTCGATAGCGGAAAGCCGCCTGCAAGCCTCGCCGATCCTCTCGCGGGACTGAAAACGCTTCCGCAATGGGTACTGTGGCGGCTTGAGCAATACGACGGTGAACCGAAATCGCGCAAAGTCCCTTACGATCCAAAGACGCTTAAACGCGCCGCCGCGACCAATCCGGCCACATGGGCGAGTTTCGAAACTGCGACGATGATTGCAACGATCAATCCGGAGTTCCGGATCGGTTTCGTCTTCACCTTGAACGATCCGTATGTTTTCGTTGACCTAGATGGATGTCGCGATCCCGACACCGGCACATATAACGATGAAGCAACGCATATCTGCACGCGTCTGTTTCCGGGTGTAGCAGCGGAGGTTAGCCAATCAGGAACAGGCTTGCACCTGATCATGAGAGGCGACAAAACCCAATTCGGCAATCGTCGCAACAGATGGGGCGGCAGATTTGAGTTTTATCAAAACGACCGCTTTGTTGCGATTGCGGGCAATGAATGGGTTGGGAACGCCGACCTAGAGCAAACGGCGTCGCTCCAAACATTCCTGCCAATCCGCGAGCATGACCGCGACAATCAAGAAATCGAGACAATCCGCGATCCACGGTGGTCCGGGCCGGAAGATGATCAGGAACTATTGGCCCGCATGTTTGCATCTGACGACAAGATTTCGGCCGATCGGATTGCAGAACTAAATGAAACGATCATGCGTAATCCGAGTGATTGGTTTACCAAAATCGAATTCGACCGGTTGAGCAAACGCGTTCCGTTCGTCGCGCTATGGAATGCTGATGCCAAAGTGCTGAACAACCTCTACCCGTCATCAACAGGACAGCCGTTTGACCACAGTGCAGCGGATTTGGTGCTGATGAATAAGCTCGCGTTCTGGACCGGCAAAGATCACGTGCGAATGATCCGGCTTTTCAGCATGTCCGCGTTGGGCAAGCGCGATAAATGGCTTAGGCGCGCGTATTACCGCAACAGAACGGCCAGCAACAGCAACGTGGGATGCCGCAACATCTATTCCGGTACTGCCGCCGAACGCCGAGAAAAGCAATGCAAAGAAAACGAGCGTATCGGCGAGCAGCTTGAATTTGACACAACAACGAAGCTCATGACGTTGGTCGAAATGGAAGCAAGCCTATTCTTCGCTAAGACCGGAAACAGCGGTGCAGTTGCCAATGCGGTGAACCGCGAAGTGTTGTCAATGAATGTCGCTCGCAATTCGTATGCGGCATCGCTCGAAACGGTAAAATACACAGACGGTCGCAATGGACAAGAAAAAGAGAAATTAGTTCCTGGCCTAGAATTGTGGCTCAAAAGCACCAAGCGAATGAATGTGGACGCGATTACATGGAAGCCGGAAGGAGGCCCTATCTGCGAACCGCCAGAGCGACCAGGCGAAAGCGCCTTCAACGTTTGGCGCGGACTGATCAAACCGACATTTGCCGATCACTTCATCAGCGACGATCAGTTGCGGAACAGTTGGTTGCCTGTATGGCGCGAACACCTAGCATATCTCGTTCCGATCGAGACGGAACGAACGCGATTTGAACAGTGGCTTGCTCACATTCTGCAACATCCCGGCGAGAAAGTTGAAACTGGATGGTGCTTCGTTGCAACTCAAACCGGCATTGGTCGCAACTGGCTAAGTGGAGTTCTGTCGCGCGTGCTACGCGGCTACGTGCTAAACAATGCGATTTTGGATACGATCCTTGAGGGTAAATATAACGGCCGGATGTCGCGCAAGCTGCTGATGGTCGTAGACGAAGCAAGAGCAGGAATGCGCGGCACTAACAGTTGGGGATTGTCGGAAAAGCTAAAGACAATGGTGAATGCCGACTATCGCGAAATCAACGAGAAGCACGGCTTGCAATGGGTTGAGCATAATGCACTGCGCTGGCTCGTATTCAGCAACAATTGGGACGCGCTCCCCATCGAACAGAACGATAGGCGCTGGAACATTGTTGAGAACCCGACGCAACCGCAACCAACAAGCTACTACGACTTCATTTACGAGCGAATAAGACAGAATGAATTGATAGCTGCAGTGTGGGCGCATCTTTCCACGTTGCCGCTTGACGGCTTCAATGTTGGACATCGCAGCATGGAAAACGACGCCCGCAAAAGGATGCTTTCGAACCTTGCGAATGAGGTTGAACAAGCCTTAGCGGAGTTTAAAGACCATTGGCAGGCGCAAGCGGTGCGTTTCGAGACGATCAAACAGTTTGTGAAGCACAGAATTCCGAATGTGAACGAAACGGCCATCCGACGAAATCTATCGAAGCAGGAAATGATCTTCTGCGAAAAGCGCGTCACCAAAGACAATGTTCGCTTGGTGATCATCCGCGACTTGAACGAACAGCAGATTTACACCGACCCCGCACTCTACGTGCAACTCGCAAACATCGAAGCAAGCAGGCTGCGCACGAACGGGTTTCTCCCGTTCACAGTTGCCGTCGCTTCATAATTTGGAACGGCGACAGCGGCGACAGGGCCTATATCCTTTAGGGAAAAATGTATCCCCCGATACATCTCTCTACAGGGCATAGAGGGACTGTCGCCGCTGTCGCCGCGCTAAGGGTTTCTATTTATAAATCCGGGCTGTCCGCTTTCGGGGCATGAGCGGAACAAGATCGGGCTTCCGTTGGTGACCCTGGCTGTGTGAAAAGCCGCGAGTCGGTTACGATTCCTCCGTTTCCTAATGGGGGGATACGGATGGGACGCTTTGTTGAAGGCGCGGACAGATCCCAGCTGACGCTCTTGCCGGAATGTCTGGAGGATTGGGTAGACGAGGGCAACGCGGTCCATGTGATCGACGTGTTTGTCGAGGCGCTCGACCTGCATGGAATGGGATTTGAGCGTGTGATCGCCAAGGAGACGGGCCGGCCTTCCTATCATCCAGCAGTCCTTCTGAAGCTTTACATCTACCGTTATCTCAATCGGGTGCAATCCAGTCGCCGCCTGGAACGTGAGGCGTGCCGCAATATCGAGGTGATGTGGCTGATCGGCCGCCTGGCTCCCGATCATAAGACGATCGCCGATTTCCGGAAGGACAATGGTGCGGCGCTTCGGAAGGTTTGTACGAAGTTCGTTGCGCTATGCCGGCAAATGGGCCTGTTGCAGACCCCAAGCGTCGCAATTGATGGCAGCAAGTTCAAGGCAGTGAACAACCGCGATCGCAACTTCACGCATGCCAAGATGGCGAGGCGGATGGCGCAAATCGAGGAAAGCGTCGGGCGATATCTGCGTCAACTGGATAGCGCCGATCGGCAGGAGCCATCGGAAGCGATCAGCATCAAGACAACGAGGATCAAGGAAAAGATCGCTCGACTGAAGCAGGAGATGAGCCGCCTGGAAGTGCTTGACGCGCAGATGCGCAAGACGCCGGATCAACAGATATCGCTGACCGATCCGGATGCCCGTTCGATGGCCACCAGCGGACGCGGATCGGGTGTCGTCGGCTACAATGTCCAGGTCGCGGTGGACACCGAACACCATCTGATTGTTACGCATGAGGTCATAAACGTCGGCAATGACCGTGGGCAGCTTGCTCGGATGTCGAAGCAAGCCAAAGAAGTGCTCGAAGTGGACAAACTCGAGGCGGTCGCCGACCGTGGCTACTTCGACGGAGAGGAGATATTGGCCTGCGAAGAGGCTGGCGTTGTAGTCACGCTGCCCAAGCCCATGACGTCAAACGCCAAGGCGGAGGGGCGGTTCGGCAAACAGGACTTCGCCTACCTGTCTGATGAGGACGTCTACCGCTGCCCGTCCGACCAACTGCTGCCCTATCGCTATACCAACATCGAGCATGGAATGACGCTGCGCCGTTACTGGTCGACAGCAGCGTGCCAAGGCTGCGCAATCAAGAGCCAATGTACGCCATCCAAGGAGCGCCGCATCACTCGTTGGGAGCATGAACATGTAGTCGAGGAGGTCCAGAGGCGGCTCGATTCCAATCCCAAAGCCATGCGGACGCGGCGCGAGACGGTCGAGCATCCCTTCGGCACGATCAAAGCCCGTATGGGTGCGACCCACTTCCTGATGAAGCGCTTACGGAATGTTGCCGCTGAGATGGCGCTGCATGTTCTCGCTTATAACCTCACGCGGGTGATGAACATCGTCGGCAAACCGCGCCTGATTGCAGCCATCCGCGCCGTCTGAAGGCCGGAAAGTACGTCCAAAAGCGCAATACCGCCTCGCGATACCCGCTTTGGCCGTCATTGGGCGATCCGACGCGAGAACCTCAGCCGCCTGCAGCGATTGGCGACCACGGCCGCGTGCCGACCATCCGTTTGCACACAACCAAGACCCGAAGCGGACATTACAGCCGCCCAGACTGCATGCAGCGAGCATTGGGTTCGCCGCAACACTGTGATTCTAAATATTGCGATCTCAAAGGTTGCGCTTGAAGAACGGCGCTAGCTTGCTCATCGCGAGACCGACACCTTCTCCATCGTACAAGTCCATGTGTGTAGCACCGTTGATGGTGAAGAGTTCCTTCGGTCCCGGTGCCTTGGCGTGAAGTTCGTGACTGTGCCACAGCGAGCCCGCCTCGCTGCCAGCGATGACCAAAAGCGGCTGGGTCAGTAGTGTCTCGACCTGATCGAAGCCCGTGAACGACGCCAAGTGAACAAGGCTGGTCAACAGCATCTTGTTGGGGGCGTTCGGGTGCTGACCGCGCGGCGTTAGGTAGTAATCCGCCGCTTCCTGCAAGTCCCGGGGCGCAGTGGTGTCGCCCACCTTCGGCACATAGTTGACGTAGACCGGCGCTGCTCCGGCGGCTTCCGCCGACCGCTGCTTGGCAACAGAGTCGAGTATCGCGAACTGATCCGAGACCGGGGCCTTGCCGTCCCACCCCTTCCGGGTGGCTGCGCCGACGTCCACTGCGCTCACGGTGGCAACGGCTTTGATCCGCCGCTCTGTTGTGGCGGCCTTGATGGCGGTCCCGCTGCCGGCGCAGATGCCCAAAATGCCGATGCGAGCGCCATCTACGTATGGAAGCGAAGTCAGATAGTCCACGGCGCTGTAGATGTCCGCTACCCGCTTCATGGGATCATCGAGAAATCGGGGCTCGCCACCACTCGCCCCCTGATGTGACGCGTCGAACGCGAGGGTGACAAATCCTTGCTCCGCCAACCGTTGCGCATAGAGGCCCGCCGTCTGTTCCTTGACGCCGCCGCCGGGATGAATGCTGACAATGGCCGCGTGTTTCGCGCCCTCATTGAAGCCCTTCGGGAAATGGACGTTCCCCGCCATTGAAATGCTACCATTCTTGAACGAAACGCTTTGCATGTGGGCTTCTCCGATCTGCGCATTCCTTCTTCCCAAAACGGTGTCCCGGTTCACCTGAGCCCACGACGCCGTGCTAACGGGCAACAAGCTCCCGACAACAACGGCCTTCGCGAGGAAGTCACGCCGATGGAGACCGCGATTTAACGCCTCTGTCGGATTGTCTGATTTAGTCTTGTCCATAGCAGTCTCCTGTTTGGTCCTGCCAAGCTATTAAACTCGTCCAGGTGTGCATACTTTCAATTGTCAGACACAGATTGCCGCGTATTGCCAAAGCCAATCAGTCGTTCCCTGAGTCTGTAGGACCAGACGCCATTGCACGAATGAACGGTCTCCTGCGAAGTTCCTCAGAGCGAAGCAGATTTGGTTGAAGCTCCCGCTTACCGTCGCAATTGCTTGTTCCACGGCCCCCAGGGCCGTGTTGGCGACGCCGCTGTACCCGTGGGTGCTCATTGCTAACTCCGTTTCCATGACAAGGAGATAGCCCAGTGCATCCCGTAGGATTAGTCGGTATAATCGGCATGAACTTAGAAATGAGATTGATGAATGCGTCGCGAGAACGTGAACGACCTGACTGCCTTCATCGCCGTAGCGCGCGAGCGCAGCTTCACTAAGGCAGCCGCCAAGCTTCAGGTGTCGCAATCGGCGCTAAGCTACACAATCCGCAAGCTCGAAGAGCGGCTCGGCTTGCGGCTGCTCACACGCACAACACGCAGCGTATCCATGACGGATGCCGGGGAACGCCTGTTTCGCAGCATCGGCCCCCGGTTCGATGAAATCGAAAGCGAGATTTTGGCGCTAAGCGAACTAAGGGACAAGCCAGCCGGTACCATCCGGATCACAACGGTAGAGCATGCCGCAGACACAATTCTCTGGCCTGCAGCGGCGAAGCTTCTAGCCGCCTATCCTGAGATCAACATCGAGATAGTTTCAGATTACAGCGTCACGGACATCGTCGCCGAACGATACGACGCAGGTGTACGGCTAGGCGAGCAGGTGGACAAGGATATGATCGCGGTGCGGATTGGCCCTGACATCCGCATCGCAATCGTGGCCGCACCGTCCTATTTCAAAGGACGGTCAAAGCCGCAAAATCCGCAGGACCTGACTGAGCATTCCTGCATCAATTTGCGTCTGCCCACCCATGGCGCATTCTACGCCTGGGAATTCAGGAAGGGTCGCCGCGAGTTGAAAGTACGCGTTCAGGGACGCGCCGCGTTCAATACCATCACAAAGATACAGGACGCTGCGCTGAGGGGCCTTGGGCTTGGCTACCTTCCGGAAGATCAGGTGGAAGCAGCAATCAAATCCGGTCGTCTCGTGCGTGTTCTGGCCGACTGGTGCCCGCCTCGTCCGGGTTATCACCTTTACTATCCCAGCCGCAGGCAGCCCTCACCAGCATTTTCGCTCGTGGTCGATGCGCTGCGTCGCCGTGGGCAAAATTGATCGTCCCCAAGGGTCCGCTTCTGATGCTGTGGACGGCTCCTCCACCGGCACGAGAGTGCCAAGGAGTGGGTGCCATTTTGAAGCTCCCACGATTCGGAGGAGCAGCCTATGCAGTCAATTTCGACGATTGGCCTTGATATTGCGAGTCTTCCAAGTGCACGGCGTTGATGCAGCCGGCCAGGTGGTCGTGCGCCGTCAGTTGAGGCGCCGCCACGTCTTGGGGTTTTTCCAGAAGTTGCCGCCATGCCTGGTGGGGATCGAAGCTTGCGCATCATCGCATCATTGGTCCCGCGAATTGCAGGCGTTGGGACATACGGTGCGATTGATGCCTCCAGCCTATGTGAAGCCCTACGTCAAGCGGCAGAAGAACGACGCTACGGACGCGGAGGCGATTTGTGAAGCGGTGACGAGGCCCAACATGCGGTTCGTGCCGACCAAGACAGTCGAGCAACAGAGCTGTCTGATGCTTCACCGAGCGCGCCACCTCTTCATCCGCCAGCAGACCGCGGTCATCAACTCGATCCGCGCTTATCTTGCCGAGTTCGGGATTGTCGCCCCAGTTGGGCGGCGGGGCGTCGAGCAACTGCTGGAAGTCGTCGCCGATAAAGCCGAAGACCGAGTCCCGGAGGTCGCCAGGATGTGCCTTGCTGCTCTTGGCGGTCAATTGCGCGCGCTGAAGGCCCAGATCCTGGAGCTCGACCGCCGCATCATCGCCTGGCATCGATCAAACACGACGAGCAAGCGGCTGGACGCGATCCCTGGCGTCGGCCCGGCGCTGGCAACAGCGCTGGTTGCCAGCATTGCCGATCCCAAAGCCTTCCGATCCGGGCGGGACTTCTCGGCCTGGGTTGGTCTCGTGCCAAAGCAGAGCTCGAGCGGGGGCAAAGACAAGCTTGGCAGCATCAGCAAGCAGGGCGATCGCTATTTGCGTAGCCTGTTCACGGCTGGTGCGCTCGCCGTAATCCGCTACGCCAAGATCCATGGCACCGATCATCGGCCATGGCTCACGCGATTGTTGGCCCGGCGCCCCACCAAGTCGCGGCCATCGCGCTTGCCAACAAGCTTGCCAGGATGGCCTGGGCGATGATGGCGAGGAACGAGCGCTACCAGGAGCCAGCCGCGCTGGCGGCCTAAACGAGATCGCGCCGATATCGCCGGCGTGACGTAACGGTTGGGAGGGCGAACAGCACATAATGCAGTGCCGGTCGATCCGGCGATCAGGACAACCCACTTGGGCCACCGCATCTCGAATGCGTGCTTTTGACCGGGACCTGATCCGCGGAGGGCATTATGGCCAGCGGTCATGTGTACCGCGCAAATAGGCCGAACACATGGCTGCTCCGACCAATCCTGCGACGTGAAGATTCTCCTTGCCAACCCGGAGCCGTCCACACATGGCCCAAGGCTGTCTAGCTCGATGCTTGCCCAAGCGTCGGCTGTTGAGAGAAGACCGGAAGCAGCTCGCAGCGGCGTCTACCGCCGAGTGTGACCCAGAGCAGAACTGATTGCGCGCGAGGTCAAGGAGAGGTGTTAGGTGGAAAACTCGGAGTGCTGTCTCGGGCGGCCACCTTCGCCGATTTGCTGCATCAGCCACCCAATGCCGGCATCCATTGTTGCGGCCTTGGTCGCGACGGCCTGGATCAGATCGGCCTTGCGCTTGAGAGGAAGTTCGACGGCAGCCAAGGCGAAGCGAGCTGCGTGTCGCTCCACAAGCCGGCGCGGCAACGCCGCGATCAGATCAGAGCTTGAAAGGTGGGCAAGGGCCATCATGAACGTCGGCACGGTCAGGGCAATGCGGCGTTGCAGCCCGCGCTTTGCCAATAGTTCATCGACGAAGCCGTGTGGACTGCCGTCGAGCGATACGAGGAGGTGATGAGCGCTGCAGAATGCGGGGAGTGTCGGTGTGCAGGCGAACACGTGGCCCTTGCGCATCGCGACCACGAAATCCTCCTCATAGAGCTTCCGCGCCTCGAAGCGCGCCGGCACCATACGCAGTGGCAGCATGGCGATGTCGATCTCGCGCCGTTCCAGCTTCCGGAGGCTCGCCTGCCAGGGATGCTCCTCGGAGCCGACGTGCCGCACGGACATCAGGTGGATGAGGCTTATGTCGACGCGGGGGGCCTTCCTGCTGAGGCGCTCCAGTAATGGGACCATCAGCGACGCCATAACAGCGTCTGGTGCGCCGATCACAAAACGGCGACTGCTCGTCGCTGCGTCGAAGGGGACAGCCGACGCGATCACGCGTCCCACGCGCGCCAGGATGTCAGCCACCGGCTCGCCAAGTTCCAGCGCGCGCGCCGTCGGTACGACGCCCTTCGGCGTCCGCAAGAAGAGCGGGTCATTCAAAAGATGTCGCAGCCGTCCGAGCGAGTGGCTCACGGCGGATGCCGTAAGATTCAGCCGGCCCGCTGCGCGCCCGACATGACCCTCCTCCAAGACAGTCTGGAAGAGCACCAGCAGATTCAGATCAATCCTCGATAGAGAAATATGGTTCAGCATATCGGTGAAATCATATCACTGGCTTCAGGTACTGCAAGGCTCCAAAGGTTGACTATTGCTAAAGTAGCTCAACAGGGAGACGCGCAAATGCCTGAACAAAACAGCGGGACGCCAAGCACACTATCGCGGCGGGCGGCAATCACGGCAGTCGCTGCCGTACCACTGTCGGCGGCCGAGCTTTCGCTACTTCAGGAACGGCGAAACCAGCCTGGAAGTCGCGCAAACTTACGCATCGGGTAAGTTCATCGTTCTCGTCATGGTCGAGCGGCAACAAGCCGAGGTTGGCGGCTTACCCAATCAAGACTGGTCGCTACGCGTCACCGAAGTTTATCGCAATAACGGCTCCGAATGGCAGCTGGTGCATCGTCATGCCGACCCGCTCGTCCATCGCATTGCCTTGCAGCAGGCGGCGACACTTGCTCGCGGGGGCGGCGAAAACGAATGATGGTGATAGCGGTGCGGTCAGGCGAATCTGCTCCTGGCCGCTCTGCCTTGACGGCAGCAGACGCGAAATTGAGGGGAATGGTAGGACCTGGGTGTCAGCTTCTGGCCCATCTGCGAACTTGCGCCTCGACAGTTGGAAGTCAGCACGTTGAGCCAGAGCGGACCAGATTTGCTCAACCTGAGTTCTTCGCGTTTTGACCCTGGCTGTGTGAAAACTCAAAAATCGCAACGCGGCGAAGAATGGTATTTTCCAGTCCCACCTCTAAGTTTAATCCGCTTGCGCGTTGAGCGATTAAAGCGGTCTTGGACGAATAACTTCTTCTATCACGATTGCGCATGTTGGCGTTTTCACACAGCCAAGACCCGATCCGGACATCGGCGAGTAGACCACAATTCGGAGGAACTCTTTCTCGAGTACTCTGGAAAAGACCGAGACGCATAGCAGCGAAGCTCTGGATTATTTACGCTGAGAGCAGTAAGTTGCAGCTTGAAATCCCCGGAACTGTTGGCTCGAATAAGGCGTCAGAGCAATTCGCAGGGGAGGGACGAATGAGCATCGTGCTGCGACCCGGCGCGCCGTCGGATTCCACCGTTTGCGGAAAAATCTGCTTCGAGGCGTTCAGGACAATTGACGATGAGCACAACTTCCCGTGGGATTTTCCGTCGGTGGAGGTGGCCACGCAGGTCCTGACGATGCTGCTGTCCAACTCGGGATTCTACTCGCTTGTCGCCGAGAAGGACGGAAAGGTTGTCGGCAGCAACTTTCTCGATGAACGCGGACCGATTGCCGGGCTCGGGCCCATCACAGTTGATCCGACCTCACAGAACGCGACGATTGGGCGGCGCTTGATGCAGGCTGCGCTCGACCGCGCGAGCGATCGGCGTGCGGCCGGGGTGAGGCTGCTGCAATCCACATTTCACAATCGTTCTCTGTGTTTGTACGCCAAGCTCGGCTTTGACACCCGCGAGACGATCTCGAAAATGAACGGGGCCCCGCTGGGCGTCAGCTTGCCGGGGTACGACGTACGTCCGGCCAGCGCTACCGATCTCGTCGCCTGCAACGCGTTATGCCACCGGGTTCACGGTCATGATCGTGGCGGCGAACTCCATGACGCGATTAATGCGGGAACGGCGCGGGTCGTCGTGCATCTCGGCCAGATCACCGCCTACGCGACGGATGTCGGGTTCTTCGCTCATGCCGTCGCCGAGAGCAACGAAGGTCTGAAGGCCCTGATCGGATCTGCTCCAAGCTTTCCCGGCGGCGGCTTTTTGGTGCCGACCCGAAATAGCGAATTATTCCGCTGGTGTCTGCAAAATGGCCTCCGACTCGTGCACCAGATGACCCTAATGACGACCGGCCTCTACAACGAGCCTAAGGGCTTTTATCTGCCCTCGGTGCTCTATTGAGCAAGGAGCCTCGGCCCCGAGCATCAGGCCGAGCTTCCGTTCATGGCCCAGCCGAACAGCACGTTAGCGGCGAGATAGTCAGCTCCTGAACGTGGACCGGAAATTGCTCACCTGCTTGATCAATGCTTTTGAACGGACCGGACATCACCAACCTTTCACCACCATCATTCCAGCGGCTCTGGTGGCAAGTCGCGCGCTGCCGAAATCGGAAATGACATGATCGGAGCGATCATGATTGGGTGCCGGTGTTTTATAGGTTTGATAGGAGCGGCCATCGTCGTCGCGCCGCTCTCGATACGCGCGCAGCAGCCGGCCACACCGGTCATTGGATTTCTCAACAACTTGTCGCCCGGTGCGATCGCCCGCCCCGTAGCCGCGTTCCGCGACGGCCTGAAGGAAGCCGGGTTTATCGAAAGCCACAACCTAGTTATCGAATATCGCTGGGCCGAGAATCACAATGATCGCTTGCCGGCGCTAGCTGCCGATCTGGCCCGGCGTCAGGTTGCGGTGATTGTTGCGACCGGCGGTGGCGCCTCGGCGCTAGCCGCAAAGGGTGCGACCACCACAATTCCGATTGTGTTTTCCTCAGCCACTGATCCTGTCGAGCTGGGCCTCGTTGTCAGCCTGAACCGACCCGGCGGAAACGCCACCGGCGTTCATGTGATGACCAACTCTTTGGAAGCCAAGCGGCTGGACCTGCTGCACGAATTGGTGCCAAACGCCGCAACCATCGCCATGCTGGTCAATCCGGGCACCCCCGGCGCCGACAGCCAGTTGACGGAAGCGAAGACGGCCGCGCAAAGCCTCACGCGGAAAATTCACGTTCTAAGGGCACACAACGAGCCGGAGATTGACAGGGCCTTCGCGATCTTGGCCGAGCTCGATGCCGACGCTCTCCTTGTCGCGGCCGATCCGTTCTTCAACGCTCACCGCCAGCGGATTGTCACACTGGCAGCGCGCTACGCCATTCCCGCAATCTACGAGTTCCGAGAGTTTGCCGTGGCCGGCGGCCTGATGAGCTACGGGATCAGCCTGGCCGACGCGTACCGGCAGGTTGGACTTTATACCGGCAGAATTCTTCAGGGCGCTAAGGCCGCCGACTTGCCGGTTATGCAGCCGACCAAATTCGAGTTGGTCATCAATCTCAAGGCCGCGAAGGCGCTGGGCATCACGGTCCCGCCGATGCTGCTCGCCCGCGCCGACGAGGTGATCGAATAGAGACGCCTCTGCTGCGTTGCACGAGTCCGGAATTGGCCCAAAGCTGACCTGCTGAACGTTAGCCGGAATGTCCGCTTCCGAATACATAACGGCTTACCATCCCTGGCGCCCCGAATCCATTTTGCACGCTCTTTGGCTGTCCGTAACAGAACCCGACTGGCTATGTGGTCCGTTTCGTATTGGCGGCGAGCGCGGGGATGACGCGCTCACCGCGACCCATGGCGAGGATTTTTAGCCTCGCACCGGGTCGCACCCAAACACGGGCCAGCCGGTTGACACTTTCGATTGCGCAGATAGGTGGTTGCCCGCGCTCATGATTGAGAACGCGCAGCAGACTCGGCAAGCCGGTGCGGCGGTTGAGAGTCTTCGGAACGTCGTGGCTGCGGTTAATGGGTACGTTCCTAAGGGGGCGTCGCAACCCACCATGATCGAAGGTAAACCGCCTCACTGAGGTGGGAAGTTAACCGCCAACCGAGGCTTCGATATCCAAGTTAGGCAACGATCGCACGGGCTGTTCTTAGTTGGCGACTAGCTGTACGAGGTGATTGGTTATTGGGGTGATCATAGCCGAAATGGATTTACAATCGGCAGTGGCCTGCCTGACTCTCGCCACTGGAAATGAATGTTCGACGTTGCCAGATTGCTTCATAAACTCGTTCAGGAAGTCAGGATCGCCCTTGGGGATACCGACTCGGTATGCTTCCGGAGGCGCCCCGGCAAATCCAACTTGATAAGTGCTGCCATGCACTATCATATTTCGGCGCGGAAGAAGATCATCTAGCGCTTGCGTCGCGGTGTCGAGCGCGGCCCGATGTTCTGGCGAGAATGCATAGCTCTGGATGGACTTCTTGAATTCTTTGATGCGCGTCCCAAACGTTTCATTCAACATATCGAGGTATACTTCTGTGAAGTGTCGCTTGTTCTGACAGAACATCATCATCGTGATCAGAACGTTTTCTAGGTTTGAACACTCAGTTAGAAACTCCCCCATCGCTTGGTGGAGTTCGTCGAGGTTTGAGTCCATCTCTGTTTGCTCAGCCATGGCGTTGCTACGGGTACGTCTTCGAGGTGCCGTCCGCGAACAATATCTTCCTTACTTCGAAGCGCGTTTTTATGTTCGCGAGCTGTTCGTTTTTGAATCTGTTATGGTCGTCCATGTATTGGTTGTACTTTAGTTGCCCGGTCCAGCTGTAAGTGGAGCCGCTGTTTATAGCGTCATTGATGGCGAGCTTTGTAGAGAGAACCTCGTTGTCGAGAAGGTCGGAAAAAGTAAGTAATCCGTCGAAGGCGCGGACTGCCTTGGTAGACTTGTTGACGATGGACAACTCAAACACAATTGCTGCTTCGTAGTCGTTGTTTCTAACGTCGGCAGGCTTGAAGCGCTTAGACTGCATTGAAATTTCGATCGGGGACGGCTCGCCCGCGGTGGGGGGCGGTGACGGCAGCGACGAGTCTGATGCAGTTTTCGCTCCGCTTGCAATTCGGCCGTCAGGTTTGAATACGTCACTTGGTAGGATCATCCGGGTAAGCCGCCAATCGCTACTCCAATTAAACTCGAATCCAATGGGCGTCTGAATGGATGAATCATTCTTCGGGAGTATGTCGACCCTGAAGCTAAAAGGACTTCCCGCGAAGAAAGCGTATTTGATCTGATCCCATTGGACTTGACGAATAAGGTTGGCCGATTTGTCAATTCCTTCGGGGGTTTTCTTGCCCGAACGGGACTTGTCGTTTTCTGACTTGGCTAGTGCGGCGATGGCTTGGGGAGTGACATAGCCATCGATCATTTGGTTTATCACGGCTGGGCCAAGCACCGCGGCCAAGCCGTTGGCCATTGCGTCGTTCGCGTTTTTGCTTCTCACGTTTTGCAAGAGCTGCGCGTTCAGGTCGCCACGCAGCCCTTGACGAAATGCGTTCCAGTCGACGCGCTTCTCAAGCGTTGAGACGTCGCCGTCGCGGGCCGCTTGCATCAAGGTCAGTACCGCATAGTAGGGCCAAGCAATCCAAACGATGGCCGCTAGGCTAAGCGCCGCAATCAGCTTGCCCACCCATCGCTTGCGCTTGCGGCGCACTGGCGGTTCAGCAGAGTCCGTGCGTGTTGGCTGCCTAGCAAGCAAACGGCGCAAGACGGCATCGCTCTTTGCTTCAATCCAATGCGAAGAACCTTCGGGGGCAACGAGGTCGCCCGGCAATATTTGGCCCCGCTCCACCATCTGCGAGATAGCGGATTCGTCGTATGGGCCATAGACTTTAGAATCTACGTCGACATACCAACGCTTAGGCGTTGGCGGTGCAATATCTGACATGAAAATGCTCCCCAGCGGAGACGATTGTTTCGCAACTTGCGCGGGAAGGCAAGTACGGGCTTCTACGAGCGCGAGGCGTCTGCGCGAGGGCGTCTGTACCGATAAAGGCTACAGAACCGGCCGCAACTCGACGTAATTAGCTGGAATCGGAGCGCCTTTATAGTTGTAGAGGATTATTGAGCATCGCAAACTGCTCTCAGCCGATTCCGGCATGAGGAGATTGAGAAATGCAAAGCATCATCGAAGGACAACTGGCTGCCAACAGGGAGCTTCTCGCGGACCTAGTTAGAGTCGATCGAATAGATCAACAGGCCGCCGACATGCACATAAGGGACGGCGAGTGTCTCGCGGCAGGAAACATAGTTTTTGAAGTGCGAGCTAGCCAACGGCGTGAACAGCCTACCGAGTCATTCAGGATCGAATTCAGTGGTGTGGTCTATAGCGAAAGCGCAAATGGCTGAACGCATGTTACCGAACTGGCCGCGTGGGCTGTCGCGCTTTGGCGCGGCAGCCTACATCGGGGCGTCGCACGCGATGTGGGACAGGATGGTCATAGCCGGAGACATGCCAAAACCTAAGCGATTCTGCGGCCGCGCGATCTGGGACAGGCACGCGGTAGACAAGGCTTTCGACCGCTTGGACGACGGTGGTGATACTGACGAAGTTATTGAGTTCGCGCCGTAGATCGATGTCTTCCTGAGGGCCGCGCATAGGGAACGAATCGCTTATAATTGTTGGAGATAGCCAACGATGGAAGGCGATGCCGTGTCCGACGAAAACGTTTCGCTTTTGGATGACCAGAATATTGCTGCGAGATTCGCGCCCTTGTTCGATGCGCTTTCGAGCGCGCACACGTCGGACAACGTCCGGCCACTGCTTGCGCACTATACGTCGCTTCAGGTGATGGAGAGCATTCTAAAATCTGGCGAAATATGGTTCTCGAATCCTCTGTTCATGAACGATCTACAAGAAATGCGCTTCGGTTTGAGCGTAGGCACGCGATTTTTCTCTAATGTCGATCATCTTAAGAGAGCGGGTGATGGTGACGCGCGCGCCGACATCCTTCAGAAAGCCTATTTCCGATACTTCCAGCACTTCGACGAGCAGCAAGCGTTCGATACCTACATTTTTTGCCTTGCTGAGCACCGGCCCGAAAATGATGACGGCTTGCTTTCAATGTGGCGTGGTTACGGTCAACATGGCAACGGCGCGGCGTTGGTAGCCGCGTACATCGGCGAGAAGTATGCTCCAGTGCGCCGCCTCAAGGATATTGAGGAAATCGATATTGCTGATGTGCTTTCGATCTACGATGACGACCGCCGCGAGACGCAGGCAAACAAAGTAAAATTCGACGAACGAATAGCGCGCCTAAACAAATGGTGGGGCGGCAAGACGCTTTCTGAGGTGAATGGTGCGAATTGTCGGGCCTATACGAAGTGGCGTGGTAACAGCGGCGGCTCACGGCGAGACTTGGAAGACCTACGAGCCGCGATTAATCATCACGCCAAAGAAGGATTTCACCGCGGCATCGTCCGAGTCGTGCTGCCTGAGAAGGGGCTGCCTCGGGAACGATGGCTGTCTCGTAACGAGGCTGCCAAATTTGTTTGGGCCTGCTGGCGATATCGTGAAGCGCAGACGGTTCACGTAGGGCCTTTTAAGGGTCAAAAAATCGCGACGGATAAGCGACCGTTGAGACACGTCGCACGGTTCACGCTGATCGGCCTCTATACCGGTACGCGTGCCGGTGCCATAGCCACGGCTTCTCCATTTCGGGCCGCAGGGAAATCATTCGTTGACCTCGAAAGCGGGATTTTCAACCGCTTGGCGATCGGCAAGCGGGCGAGCACCAAACGTCAGCCGCCCGTGCCTTTGCCCGGCAGGCTTCTTGCCCATCTTCGACGATGGACGCGCCTCGGCATTGCACAGACCCACTTCGTGGAATGGAATGGTAAGCCGGTGGCGTCGGTGAAAACCGGCTTCGCTTCCGGAGTGCGGATTGCTGGCCTTGACGTGAGCGCAGGCAACGTCACGCCGCATACCCTGCGCCACACAGCAGCGACTTGGCTGATGCAGCGTGGGGCGCCCTTGTGGGAGGCTGCGGGCTTTCTCGGAATGAGCGAGAAGACGCTTCGGGAAACCTACGGCCATCATCATCCCGACCACTTGCGCGGAGCAGCGAACGCTATCGGAACGCATTCGGCCCCAACAAAGAACGTAGGATTGGTTGTTTCGTTGGTTGACGAAAAGGCCAAGCGTGGAAAGCCGGGCCAAGCCCTTGAAATCAGTGGTGGGCCCGGCAGGACTCGAACCTGCAACCAGACCGTTATGAGCGGCCGGCTCTTACCATTGAGCTACGGGCCCCGCCGCCGGCGACCACTGAAAGCGGCCCGAACGGTGCGCGGGCTCCTTTATAGGGTGGCAGGCATTCTGGCAACGCCAAAGAAAGGGCTGATCGAGGCACGCGAACAGGCTGACTGACCAGGTGGGCTTCTCGTCGTCCTCGGCACAAGCGCCGGCACCGCCTCACCATGCCATGCCAATCCGATATCCCATCCGTCCGGTATCGAACCTGACCAAAACACCGTGGTCGCTGTGCCGGCCTTCATCGCCGCTCGCTAGGCTTGCACGCCCGCACCACGATCTAGTTTTGTAGGCCAAAAACTCGCGAGCTGCTGCCGATCTACAATCATGATCTCGCGTTGAGTATTGCCGATCAAATCGAGCACGCCGGCACTACGCAATTGCGCCACTGCACGTGAAACTGCTTCAACAGTCAGGCCAAAGGTAATCAGCGATGGCAGCAGTCTGATGATTTGCATGCGATACCTCGCTAAAATACGCCTGCGGTAGCCGTGCCGAATCGACGCGCTGTTCGTAGCCCCATCGCGTTTGTTTGCAAAATCACAGGCTCTGAACACAAAAGGATAGGAAGAGACGACGAACAGGTGTAATTCCGGTCGATGAAAACATTTCGGGCGGTAGTCCTCACAATCGAGGGCGAAATCATTCTGACGATTGGTTTAGTTTGTGCCACCGAGGACGAGGCCAAGGCACGTGCTGAGGACCTGCTCCAGGACGATCCTGTAGAACTCTGGGATGGACCGCGCAGAATTGCGCGCTTCGAGCCCGGGTACTAGCCAGCCTCGCACGGGCGCGGCGTCTCTCATCGTCTCTTCGAACAAGATGCAGGATCGGCGAAACCTGAAAACTCAGCGCAAATATGCGATCTGGTGTTTTTGGTCGCGCCAATGGCATGGTCTGTAAGGCCCGCGGAACGTGGCAGATGCTTGAGATGGACTTCACGCGGGCCGAGCTCAGGGGATGCAGGGAGAGTTCCCCGCCGCAGCTGAAGGGCTAAAATCATCCAACGCGCAGACTCTTCTACGGGCACTTTGCCTGAGCTGTTGTCCTGAGCTCGAAGGCGATCCGGGTCCCCTCCGCAAGAACGGCGTAGCCGGCCTTCTCAACCGCCCTGATTTGCACGAATGAGTCGACTCCGCCATGACCAGGCTTGATGATACCGTAGCCATTCGCCGCGTTAAACCACTTTGCCATGCCAGCCGCCACGTCATTATCTCCAGTTAAATGACCGCGATGTAGCTGTTGTTTGCGCCCGATCGTTCCTTACCTGGGGGGCACGTGACAATCGCAATCCGCTTTGCGGGCTATGGGGAGTGGCGTTCGCGCCGGGACGACCAATTGCAGCGGCGATGTCGGCGACTGGCATTGCGTCGTCCCGACGTCAGAGGAGACGCGGGAAGTTTACTTGCGAGAGGCTTCTCGATCGTGTCATCGAGCGCTCGCTCCTGAGTGGTCGTCATGACCGCCCGTTCGAGCGAAGCAAGAAAGGCGCGTCCCCCTTCTGTTATGATCCAGTGCCCGGAATCTCGCTCAACAAATTTCTGCCCGAAAATATTGAGACCTGGTGCCCGCTCGGCCAGTCGCTTCATGCGAGCCGTCCACTCCGGACCGCTGGTGTAGAACACTGTCAGGTAATTCTTCAGGACGGCGAGACTGGCGCGGCCCTCCGGTTGGCCGGCGAGAATTTTAAGTATGGAGAGCTGAAAACTCACATCCGTCAACCAAACGCCGCAACACGAACGCCGTATATATTAGCGGCCCCCCTGCTGAGCCCGCGCTCCGTTTCAAAACAAGAACATGAAGAGTAATGCTAACGCGCGGAACGTCGCACAGTGTGGGCGCAAGCTTAAACTGCCGTTTCGAATGCGGGAACGGGCCTGTTGATCGTATTCATCGGCTACGCCGAAATATTGGGCTGCCAAGCATCCAAGCTGAGTGACGCTGGACAGCCCAGAGCTTTACGAAAGCCAAACCTCAACGTCTCCCAGCGACCAGCCAAACGCGGGAGCGCCAATCGAAGGTCGCGACGTTGCAAGAACAGTGAGACTACCATACGCGCGTGAATGTATCCGCGCCCTTCAACTTGCTGGGCTTGCCGTTCTGGTCAACGTAGAACAGCGTCCATGACGTTGGCATTTTGGAGCCATTAAGTTTGCCAACCCAGCGGGTAAAGGAATTACACTGGGCAAAAGTGACAACAAAATACAACCCCCTGGGAGTAACGGCTCCCGATGCGGGATAGGGGATGCCTTGGCACGCAAAACCGTGAGCGTGGTTTGTGAAAGTTCCTTGTATTGCCCCGCTGGTGGCGGAGAAAACGAACAGTTCTGAACCCCGTTCATTCTTCCAGAATGAAGGAGCGGGAAGACCCTGCGCCGTGGCCTCGCTCGATACCACGAAGCATTGGGCAAGCAGCAAAAGTCCTAGAAGTCTCTTCATATTCAAACCTCGAAGCAAGTAAGTCGCGTAAGGGTAGCAACATAGATCGTGTAGTTTGGTACAACTTGAGGTGACGTTCGCTGCCTTGTCCTGCATTCGGCAGTGGAATGCGGCGCATATACCCGAAGTCGCGCCGGATTCCGGCGCTCTACGGCCTGAGTCTCCCGAAGAGTGGTCGCGGCGTCCCCTCGGTAAGCCGATGCTCAGCTACTTTGATGTGAGGCGAGCGCTCCCGGTCGCCGAAATGGTCGGCGCGATGCGGGACCCAGACGACGAGAGCGACATCGGTTCTCGCGCCTTCGCCAATTGCGCGTCGATTTGCTGGAAAGCAAGTTTGAAGGTCTGCCGGCGTCTCGCAAGCAACCGGCTGACTTCGACCGACCTCGCATCAGCTCGCTAGGTGCGTTAAGCCCCCGTATCCATCCGTTTTCGCCGCTGGATCGGCAAAGCCATAAGAAGGTCTGCGTTTACAATGGAGCACTCCTCGGGGAGAGATCGTGGGAGTCCCGAGGAAAGTCATCCGTCATCTTGGTGTGTTAGTGCTCACTTAACCCCGCCAATTCTTGGAGTTTCAACGGCAAGGAAGTGGCCGTAACAGCAGCAAGGTAGCGCTGGCTCGCGGAGCACGTCGTGAACTGAGCTTGAGCACTGGCAATATTGCGCAAAGAGGTGCTGTCGCCGACCGTACCACTTGACGGTTGGCCGGTATGGCGTCAACGAGAAAAGCCAATAGGAACTGGACATGGATGTGATTGATCAAGCGAACGCCTCGGCGTTGCCGCCCGACTTGCACAGGCTTTCAAGGCGCTTTTCTTGGATCCTCGTGCTTTTGGCCGTCTCCATTGGCCTGTGCGCTGGAGGTGCCTATTATTGGACTAGCGTCGAGACGCTTTCCGGGACGTCATCGGCCCGTGAAGCTGCTCAGATGACAGGCTTGTCACACGAAGAAAAGGAAGCTCTCTGGGAGATCCGATTGGGACAACAGAAGGCAAGTGATGAAATTGAGAAGGCAAGTGATGGAATTGCAGAGCTCAATCGCAACATGGGTGCGCAGCAAGCCGATTTGAAGCGGATGGCGGACCAGATCGAGGCATTGACGGCCAAGATCGAGTCTTTGCAGAATTCACCGGTCCCTACATCTGTGCCTGAGGCTCCTTCTCCACCAGCAGCCCGCCCTGTATCGAGGCCGGTGAAGAGAATGGCCCAGCCCGCTAAGTCAGAAGGCCCAATCTCGGTCGGGGGTGCGCCGCTAATTGCTGATCCCGGCTCCGACCAGCGTTGATACACTCCATAGTGTTGTCGCGGGCGTTTCAGCCTTCCGGCCGGTCGGCCGAGCCTCAGTCGATTTTTCTGCGTCTCTTGAGTTCGAGAGATCAAAAGGTCGAGGGCTGCTTCAACCAGCAGTCCGACGAATGGCGTTGCCGTCGGTACCGGCTGGACCATGTTTTCCTCAACGCGTCTGAAGCACCGACGGCGGACTCTGTGACCCTGCTCAACCGAGCTCAATACGCGTGTTGGACGCATCGATAAGCGACTGCGTGTCTCCACGGCCTCGTTAAAGCATTCCTTGCAGCTGATATTGACCGAGAGCGACCTGCATCAATATGGCTGTCAGGGAGCCCGCTTTGATCAGGAAATGATCCGGAGATCGCGAGAATTCTGCCGGCAAGCTTTCCAGCTGCCGAAGTGGATACCTTTGGCGGAAAGGTGATCGCGACTTCCGGAGGCACGCTGGCGCGACCTGTGGATGTCGTTCCCCCCAATTGGTACGACACTGTTGCCTATGAGCATTCCAGAGAAAGCGCGCGAACGTGGGGTCGCATCAGGGCTCCCGGTGTGATCGAAGGGCCGATCAAGGGCGAAGCGTCCTGGCCTATGTCGAAAAGGTGTTGGTGCCATCCCTCCTGCCCGGCGACACTGTCGTCATCAACAATCTCGGCCACCAGGGAAAGATAGCGCGGCGCGACATCCGACCGGAAGGCGCAAAGCTGTTCTTCCTGTCGCCCCACAGCCCGAGCTCATTCCAATCGAGCAAATCTCCGCCAAGCTCAAGACCCGGCTCCGAAAGGCCGTCGAACCGTAAACGCGGCGTAGACGCGCACGGGTGTCTTGCTGGACTGTTTCACGCCCCCCGGGATGCGCCAACTACCTCGTCAACGCCGAATGCGCCTCAACATGACGCACTCACGCTCAAATCATCAGAATGGCAAAAGCGGGTAACGGTAAAAAGAACGATACCATCCTTTGTCGGGTTTGTTGGGTTCGTGACCCTGGTGTTGGAACGGGTTCGCAGAGCCGAACCGACGGAAACGCAATAAACGAGGGCCTGGCGCAATCAGCGAAGTGGCACGAGTTTTGATGCTTTCCTTGCGGTGCGGCAGGCGTTGCCGGCTGGAATTATGTTTCGGTTACCCTCATGGGGAGTACGGAGGAGGGAAAGCGGAATGACGGGCCTCCGTCAAATCGCATGCTTCAAATTGCATGCTATTGGATGCCGGGGATGGCAGAGCTCGCGACCTCGAACCTATGGGCGAGCCGACTTCGGGAAGAATATTTTGAAGGCTGGCTCCAGCCGCTTTTTATGTGCGGCGAGTACTGGTCTAGCAGGCTCGAGAGTTTGTGCGCGCCCGGGCGGTGCCCTGACGTCAGAAATGCAATCCGCATCGGCTCTTCCCTAAAGCCTTACAGGAGGTGCCTGCATGAGCTTGGATATTGAATGCGATGTTGCGCATGTCAGCCCCGTCGCAGGTCAAGTGTTCCGCGACCTTGGCATTGAGCCGATCATTAACTGCACCGGCGTGCGTACATCCTACGGCGGATGCAATCCAACCCGACCTGTAGTCGCCGCAATGGAAGCGTCGGGTCAGGGCTTTGTCGTTCTGGATGAACTAGCGGAAGCGATCGGACGGAAATTGGCGGCGCTCGCCGGTGCCGAATGGGGGCTCGTGACCGCTGGAAGTGCCGCAGCAGTAAGCCAGGCGGTCGCTGCTTGCGTAGCTGGTAACAATCCAGAAAAGATGCTGAAGCTCCCGTTACGAGGCGAGAAGATGGTGGTCGTCGCTGCTGATCAGCGAATGGCTTACGAACATGCAATTCGAGCAGTCGGTTGTATGGTGCTTCCGATCGGCCGTGCCTCAGACCTGGATCAGCTTCAAATTGAGAAGATCGCAGCAATATGCCTTGTTGCCTCGGATATTCCGAAGTCGGCGTTATCGTTCGAACAAATCGCGCTGCGCTCCAAACAACTGGGAATTCCGCTGATCGTGGACGCGGCCGGACAGGCGCCCAAGTTTCCAAACGTTTGGCTTCAAAACGGTGCCGATCTGCTGATTCATTCAGGCGGGAAGTATATCAGCGGACCGCAATCTACCGGTTTCCTACTCGGCTCGGAAAGATTGTGCAGAGCGGCGTATCTAAATGGGCCTCCTGGCCAGTCGTTTGGTCGGTCAATGAAGGTTGGTAAAGACGAGATCATTGGCGCTTATGTCGCGTTGGAGCAATGGGTAAAGGGAGGGGCTGCTCGTGCGATGGAAAGATGGCGCGAGTGTATTTCGATAATGAAGCGGGAATTTTTGAGCGTACCTGGCCTTTATGTCCAAGAGCTGGAACCGGACTCTGCGTTCTGCAATCCACGAATAGCGGTTGCTTGGGACGTTAGGACGTTCTCAGTGAACGCCAACCTGATCACCAAAAAGCTGGCCATTGCCCGGCCACGCATTGTGTTGCACGACTGTTGGCAAGGCCCCCAACGGATCGTAGTCGATCCGACCAATCTGACCAAAGTTGAAGCCGAGATCGTTGGCCGTTCAATCGTTCATGCCATTGCAGAACCGCCGTTAGCACCAGCGGCACCACCAGAGGGTGCTTTCGAGGAGCTAGCGGGAGCATGGCAAGTCTTTATCGACTTTCTTCACGGCAGCGCTGTCCATGCGTTCACGCTACTACAGGATCACCAAGATGTTGCGGGCACGCACATTGGCGCCGAGGTTTCGGGTAGCTGCCGAGGCGACATAATTGGATCGAAATTGAAGCTGTTTTCACAATTGCCGGGAGACCCCTTGGCCTTAGACTATGAGTTCGAAGGAACGCTTCGCGATGGCAGCCTGACGGGCATTGTTCACTTGGGTGCATCCGCACCCAAGTACAGCGGCATTACCTTTAGGCGGCAGTTCGGACAAGCGACTTGGCGCGCTGAGCGTACCCGAACAAATCACGCCGATAGTGTAAGATGTACAAGGTGTGGCTAGGCAGCGGCCTTTTAGGTAGGTCCGAGCAAACTGCGGAGAATCATGGTGGACAGTAAATCAGCCATGTCCATGCTCGCTTAGTCTTGACGGCCTGGCCAAGCTGATTGAGGCGTATTTGGCCCCCTGCAAATCCAAGTGCATGCCGGCCGCTTGATAGGTGCTTAGTGTGGACGGTTACATCAAGACCGGCTGAGGCGTCACGGTTAACCCGATCAAACGCTTTGAAAATCGGCTTGCCACATACTTCGTACCATGACCATGGCTGGACTCGGACGAAAGTGGCTGCAAACAGAGTCTTCTTTGCTCAGGTGAGCCGCATTAGGTGAGACACTCGGCATATGCGACCGGAACCGAGAAGATCACGACGCCTCTGGGAGGATGATAGGCTGATCGTTGTGGCACTGGGTGCTGCAGGAATTATCAGCTACGGCACACTTTATTATTGCGTAGGGGCCATCGCAAAAGAGGCTTCCCGTGACCTCGCCGTCACAGAGGAGTGGATACTCGCTTGCTTCTCCTTGGCGTTGTTTGCCAGTGCGCTGATGTCGCTGATTGCCGGTCGGCTCATGGACCGATACGGCGCAGGCAAAACCATGAGATTCGCCTCATTCGCTGGAGGTGCTAGTCTGGGAATTGCAGCAATATCTTGGAATGCGGTCGTTTTCGCGATAGCCCTATTCGGCATGCAACTTGCGTCGGCCTTTCTCTTTTACGAGGCCGCATTCGTGTTTTTGGTTCAGCGAGATGCGGTTCATGCCAAAGGGCAAATTGCTCTATTGACATTGATCGTGGCTTTCTCGTCAACGCTGTTTTGGCCGCTGACCTCGCTGTTGCTCGCTTCGATATCCTGGAGGCAGGTCTGTTGGATCTATGGAGGTTGCAATGTTCTTCTCGCCCTTCCTTTAATCCACTTCGTTCTCCGCGGGTTCCCCGTGACACTTGGACGTCAACACAAAGTCCATGGGCCGCAAGCCCGCTCCTTTTCCAAGCTGATCGATCTTGTCTTGGTATCGGTCGGCTTTTCGCTAACGACCTTTGTTTTCTCAGCACTTCTCGGCCAGATGATCCCAATCCTTTCGTCGACCGGTTTAGATATCAAGCGGACAGCGTTGGTTTCGACGCTCTTCGGCCCGTCCCAGGTGGCGGTACGGCTATTTGCAGCTTCGTTTACCGAGAGAATATCCCCAATTCAGCTCACCATGCTCTCATGTGTTATGCTCTCGGCTGCTACATTCGTCATTATGTTGGCGTCTCACACGCTCGTCGGAATTCTAACCTTCATTGCCTTCTTTGGGTTTAGCTCTGGTCTAAATAGCATCTGTCGTGGAAGCTTGCCGCTCTCACTCTTCGGGCCGGACGGGTACGGAACACGTGTCGGGTTGATCACGACGTTCCGATTGGCTACGGCGTCATTTGCGCCGTTCTTCTTCAGTTTAATCCAAAGCAACTATGGTATCGTGCTCGCATTGGCATCTCTAGCTCTCTGCGCAATAGGAAGCACGCTTTCATTCGCATTTGTGAGCGCTCGATCAAAACGAGAGCCGAGCCGTTGAAGAAGTGTGTTTCCACCTCAGAGTGAGCGCGACCTAGACTTGACCGGATAGTAAACAATTATAGGAGGCATCTTCGATGGAGAAATCGCATGCCTAACAAGTTTAGGTCGCCAGCCGAGGTCGCCGCGATCCGGCAGAGCTGTGCTGTGCAAGATCCGGGAGTCGCTGCGCGAGCCGACTGGAGCGACCACCGTGGGCAGACCCAGGCGCCGCAAGCCGCACTCGAATGACCGAAGCGCAGGCTGAGGAGGGGCACGTTGATTTGGCCATCGCGATTGACGCCACCATCGGTGGGGCGTTCCGCAGCGTGTTGCGGCTTTGCCTAGGACGAGGCAGGGAGTGATCCGCGCGGTGACGGTGCTTTGGAGCCTTTGAATTTCCGCCTGTATAGGAGAAGGGCCAAGCTAGCCGATGCTCGCAGTCGTCTCGTCTCAACTTCGCGCGGCGGCTGTTCTAGCTCGAGGAACCATTAAGCGCGCCTACTAGGACTGGCAGTTTGCGAACCTGGCGGACCTCGCCCAATTAAGCGTAGTTGCGTTACGCAAGCGGCGGCAGGGGCGTGATTGCGATCGCCTTCGGCAGAAACAACAATATTGAGGTCCGATGATCGCCTTCCTAGCTGACCGGGCAAACGCCGTTACTGCCCTGGGGATCCTCTGTTCTGGTGCAGCGATGGGGCTAGTAGTGAGAGGGCACCAGGAGGCAGGAATAGCGCTCGGACTCTGGGCCATTATCGCAGATGATGTGGACGGCGAAATTGCCCGGCGCACCAAGAATCGTACAGCGGCCACCAAAGCCATTGGTAAATCTCTCGATGCGTTCTCGGACCTCATCTTTGGATCAGTCATCCCGGCAACTGTCATCGCATCTTTCATCGATTTGCCAGCATCTGCGGTATTCACAGCCTTCATGATATTGATCGGGGCTCTTCGCCTGGCATATTTCGACTATTTCGGATTAGACGATCGCGGCTATTCGACCGGTCTACCTCTCTCCTACGCTCTGCCAGTGCTTGCGGCGATCTTGCTAATTGACCACACGATCGCGCCGCTTGAGTTGGGCATCGTTCTTCCTGCTGTCTTTGTACCGCTATCGCTGCTCCACATCGCCCCGTTCAAGATCAAAGCCTCAGGCACTCTTGTGCATGTCATCACCATCTGCGTAGCGGTCACCGGGTCCGCCGGACTGCTGATTGCGAGTAGAACGGGCGCATAAGCGGTGTCGCCTAGAACGCGATAAGGCTAAGAAATGTCGAGCTTAATTGATGGCGTGGTATTTGCCGGAACCAGGGGACTTGCGACCCGCTGTCTTCTGTTTGTCATCGAGACCTGCGGCAAAGACCACATCGCGGGCATTCTCGGCGCTTCCCGGTACGAGAAAACATGGTGGCGGCATGAAACCAGTGAGGAGCTTTGGCAAGTCGCAGATCGCTTCGGGATACCGTTCTTCGAGTCGATAGACGATGTTCCTCCTCTCGGAAAATTTCTCGTCAGTGTCATGTGGAACAAGATCTTCCCTGCCCGAATCCTCGCAGGCTTTGAGCGAGGAGGCATTAATCTTCATCCAGGCCCGCTCCCTGAATATCGCGGCAGCTTTGCGCGGACGCATGCCATACTCAATGGCGAGAAGAGCTTCGGGGTCACTGTCCACTATCTGTCGGAGCGAGTGGACAGGGGCGATATTATCGGCGAGTTGCAATTCCCCGTGCTGCCTTCAGAGACAGCTCTTTCTTTAGATGCCAGAGCCCAACTTTATGGCTACGCGCTGTTCTGCCAGGTGTGGCTGCGTTTGTTGGACGGATCGGCTACCCGTCGCTCCCAAGACGTGTTGATCGCGCAAGATAAGCGCAAGCCCTGCTTCTATCCCATGCGCATGATGACCGCACTTTTGGATTCGTCGGACGTTCCACGCAGCGCCGAAGAACTCGATCGGCTCTACCGCGCGCTATATCTTCCACCACGTATCGAGCCTCCGAACTGGCTCGTGGAACGAGTCCTGACCAACGAGGTTCGGACGCTCATCCGTGGTGTCTAGCCTCCAAGCGTCAGGTTCGACTTGGCGCGCGCCGCGGCAGGTAATCCGGATTGTTTGAGATCGCGCTATTCGAGGAGGTCAACGGAGGCCAGTCTGTTGCCGGCACACTGCCGCTCGGCGACCTGACCGTGATCCTAGCTCTGGAGGGCCTTTTTGGAGCATCCGGCCTATGGAGGGGTGCCAGCGGGCCGGCGACCCGACCGCCTGGGAGCCGGCCTAGCGCATATGAGGAGGGCTAGCTGTGTGTGGAATTTGCGGATTTATCGGACGGATTACCGATAAATCAGTGACCGAACGGAACCTCGCGCGTTGCGTTCAGAGGCTCGCCCACCGCGGGCCCGACGCAAGTGGCAGTTGCGTGACGTCCTCGTTTGCCTTCGCGCATCGCAGGCTCTCTATCATCGATCCGGACCCTCGGTCAAATCAACCGTTCCTCGATGATGAGCTCGGCCTGGCAGTCACTTACAATGGCGAGATCTACAATTACCGAGACCTAAGGCGGGACTTGCTCAGGCTCGGATACCGCTTTCGCACAGAGTCGGATACGGAGGTAATTTGCAAGGCATTTGCTTGTTGGGGAATTGATAGCGTCAAACGTCTGCGGGGAATGTTTGCTTTCGCAATCCACGACCAAAAGACCGGCACAGCGTTCCTCGTCAGAGATCGGCTCGGAATTAAGCCGTTGTACTACGCTTCCGCAGATAATGGAATTGTCTTTGCCTCACAGCCGTCAGCCATCCTGCATTGGCCGAGAGTCCGCTCAAAGCTCGATCCGGTTGGGCTATCAAGCTTCCTCTCCTACCGTGCCGTCTTCGGCGAGAGGTCGCTGTTTGCAGATATTCAAAAGCTGCAACCTGGCACCTGGCTGAAGATCACAGCGCAATCGCACGAGCATACGCGTTGGTGGGATCCTGCGCGCATCGATGATAATGGTGATTGCAGTTCTCTCGAAACGTTGATCGGCAGCGCCGTGAAGGAACATTTGGAGGCCAACACCCCAGTCGCTGCGCTGCTTTCCGGAGGGCTCGATTCCAGTGTCTTGGCCTTCGAGCTTTCAAGGCAATCTTCACAAAAGCCGACATGCTTTACTGGGGTCGTATGCGATGATGAGTACGATGAAAGCGCCTATGCTGTCGAGGTCGCTAAATCCCTCAAGCTCGCCCACGTCTTGGTTCGGCTGCCCGGGGCAACTAGCCTGGATGTCGTTAAGCGCCTTACCGCATTACGTGGTCATCCAGTCGGCATGCATAACGAGGCGGCGATGTATTTGCTCGCGCTGGCGGTCGGCCACTCTCACAAGGTTCTCCTGACCGGCGAAGGTGCCGACGAGATATTCCTTGGATATAGCCGGATCTTCAGATTGTCCTTCGACCTTCGCCGACAGGCAGTGCTAGCCGCTTTGCCTGACGTCATTGGCCGCCCGGCGCGACGTCATATCGGCCTTCCCAAGTTCAAGGCGAGCGAATTCGACCTCTTTCTTGCGCGGTACACTTACTTTCCCCAAGCCGAGAAGCTGCAGCTGGGGACACCGACATGGAGAAAGGAGATTGTTCACGATGCGGATTTGATCGATTGGATGAATAGCGCCTACCATTCAGGCGGCGCCAGTCCGGTCGAGCGCATAAGGCAATTCTTTGTACGGCATCATTTGCCGGCGCTGCTGGAAATGGTCGACAACACCACAATGGCAGCCGGGGTGGAGTCTCGAGTGCCCTTCACAGACCATCGTATCATTGCGTTGGCTCTGCGCATGCCGTTCTCCGAACATCTGCGCTGGAAGCATGCCTTCGCCCCGTTTCAGGCGGCCTTCACTTCGATTGAGAAATTTAGCGAGACGCTTGACGTTTCCAAGGCCGCTCTGCGCACTCTTTACAGAGATCGAATACCCGCAAGCGTGATCACGAGAAAGAAGCTCGGGTTTCCGTTGCCGTTAGGTAAGTGGGCGACAGACCAGAGCTCGGCGCCGTTTCGAGATTTAATCTTCAAAGACTGTCCCGCGATCGCCGATTATCTCGATGTTGGCGCTCTCCGACGATGGTATGCACGCCACTCTCAAGCGCCCAACGATAGATTCGGAAAACAACTTTGGTTGATCTGCAATCTAGAAGTCTTCCTTCGTGAACTATCTTCATAGATCTTTGTAGGATTGGATGCGTGGGGCGAAGGCAATCCGGAATTCCGCACTCATCAGCAGTAAGCGTCGAGCAGATCAGTACGGAGCGGGAGGATGCCAGAGGGCGAAATGGAGAATGTGTGGACGCGCGATCGTGCGATCCAGTGCGCATGATGCGTTCTGAGGGCAGCTGGGACTGCGGTGAACTAGACCTAATGCATTTAGACACGAGTGGAAGGTAGTCGACCATGATTGCGGCCTAACCGTTCGTGCCTCCGGAAAACCCATGTGAGACTAACGCGCTGTAGGAATGCAGGGTCGGCCATCCTGATCGCTGGTTATGCTACTGTCGGACGCGGCGTATACCGGCGCTGCCCGACCGATGGCACCGATTGAATCAGCTGATGGTGGCTATGTTGGGCTTTTACCGGCTACCAAAATACATCAGCGTTCGGGACCAGAAACGCTCGGCGAGTCAGGCCGAAGTCGAGCGCTAGCACGAATCCTGGGCAGCGGAAGCGCAACATTCGCCATTTTTGGAAGTCCAGCAAGAATGACCGCCCTTTCCCGGTCGGGACCGAACTCCGTCATGCTGGCAAAGCTCTCGTGGTCGACGCGCGTGGCAGCATCTGCCTCGGCGGGATCTTTGAGAGGATCATTGAAGAACACGCAATTGGGGTCGGCCCCGGTCACCACCACCCAATGAGTGATGGTTTTACCTTCGAACTCGATGCTGACCATCACGATGGGATACCACCCCGCCGCCATCCATTTCGAGAGGTCATCGGGGCTGTAAGTGCCAATATGAACAGGGATGCCGCGCTGGTATGCTTCGGCGAGATCTCGCTCCTGGAGAATCTGCATCACCTCTACCTCGCCACCTTGTGAAGCGCGAGACTGAAGAAAGAGCCCATCATGGCTCACGACTACGAGGGTTGCGAAGCCGCGGCGTTTGAGAGCTAATGCCAGACCAACCGGCCCGCAGCCGCCGTGAATGGTCGTTGCCTCGCGCCAGATCTCGAGCTCAGCTGTTTCATTCGGCTGATATCGCTGGTCCAGCGCGGACATGACCATCATCAGGGAAGATGGTCCACAAGTGAACTTCCTCTTTTGCCGATACAGAGGAACGTTCCTGACCAGTTGATTGGTTGAGCTTTCGAAGTCCGGACGAGACATGACGGCACCTTAGATGGATGTGAAAGTTAGCGAGGTCTCATCTGGCGCAGCGATTCGCTGATTGTCATGAGTGCGATCGCTGTCGCTGCGATGACGAGGCCCGGCGCGAGCGCGATCCACCATGCGGTCATCAAATAGTCTCTGCCGAATCCCACCATATTACCCAAGCTGGACATCGGCGGTTGTATCCCCAGTCCCAGAAAGCTCAGGGTGCTTTCCAGGAGAACCGTCTCGGTGAGCCCAAGGGTCATGCCGACCACGATGGTAGGTGCACAGGCAGGCAGAATATGCCTTGCGTAGATATGGACCCGCGAAGCATTGTAGGTCCGCGCCGCCGTCACATGGAGCCGGTTGCGGACCGTCAAAGCCAGTCCTCTCGCGATGCGGGCGTGGCGCTCCCAACCATGCAAGCCCACAAGGCACACAAAGAGTGCCAGGGAATTGCCAAATATTGTTATGACAAGGAGTGCGGTGATCATGAACGGCACAGCAGCCTGCATATCGACAAGCGCCATGACCCCTTCGTCGATCAGTCCGCCAAGCTCGGCAGCGAGAAAGCCCAATGAAACGCCGAGCAGCGTACTGATGAAGGTCCCGCCAGCCGCAACGAGCATGCTGATCTGGATCGAATATATCAAGCGAGCCAGCACGTCCCGGCCGAGCTCGTCGGTGCCTAACAAATGTTCCAGCGCGCCGCCGAAGAGCAGTGGTGGCGAAAGCCGTGCATCCAAGGAGATCTGTGCTGGATGATAGGGGGAGATCACCTGGGCCAGTGCGGCAATCAACAGACATCCGACAATCCATATGGAGGCACCATAGAATCCTATTTTGGGTAGCCTTCGCGGAACGCGCCCGTCTTTCGACGAACGAAAGACGCTCCAACTCCAATCACGCGCCCAGACGGTACTCATCTATGTCTCCGAGGAGTTCGACCGCGGATCGAACCAGGTGTAACCGAGATCGACGGCCAGGTTGGTCATGATCATCGCAGTGCCAGCAAGCAGGACAATTGCCTGGACCACTGGAATATCTCTGCTTCCGACGGATGTGACGAAGAGATTTCCGATACCGGGCCATGAGAAGACCGTCTCGACGACCGTCGAACCAGTTACCGCTCCGCCGATGAGGAGGCCAAGTATGGTCAGGATTGGCACCGCCGCATTGGGCAGTACGTGTTGGATCAATATCCGCGAGAACGGAATGCCGCGCACAAACGCAGCCAACACATACTGGCTATCCAGCGATTCACGAACGGCCACGCGCGTGTAGCGAGCAAGCACGGCCGAGCTTGCGGCCCCCATGGTGACTGCCGGCAGAGCCAAGCTGCGCCAGCTTTCAGCCCCGCCGGTCGGCAACCAATTGAGCTGAATTGAGAACACCAGCATCAGGACGATTGCCAGGAAGAAGCTGGGAACGCACAATCCCACGAGGCTCGCGATCGTGCACGCACGCCCTATGAAGCTCGATGGAAACACCGCGGCAGCTATTCCTCCCGCAATGCCCGTGACCGCTGCCAACGTAAGCGCAGAGCAGGTGAGCATCAGCGTCAACGGAAGGTGGCTGAGGACGACGCCGAGTGCATCCTGTCGGTAAACGTAAGAAACGCCTAAGCTGCCTCGGACGACGTTATGAAGATAGGCCAGGTATTGTACCAGGATCGGGCGGTCGAGCCCCAATTCGCCCGAGTATGCGGCGCGCATGTCGGCGGTCGCATCCGGCCCGAGTAAGACGGTTACGGGATCGCCCGCGCAGCGCATAAGAATGAATACGCTTGTTACCATCAGAACAAGCGTGACAAGTGCGCGGGCAATTTTGCTCGCAAATACCTTCTGGGCTTTTCGCCTCATGCAGCTATCACCTCTGCGCCGGCAAGTGCCGACGCCCTATTGGCTGCGAACAAGGCTTTGAAGTTAATGATTCCATTTCCAGGCCGAGTTCAGAATTGGGCACCGCCCTCAGCAGGGACTTCATGTAATCTGTCTTCGGATCGAGCAGGACCTGTTCGCGTGAACCGCTCTCAACGATGGTTCCGCGCTTTAGGACGTTGATCTCTGAACAGAGATAGGCGACGGATCTGATATCATGGCTGATGAATAAGAGGGAAAGACCCCGGGTCTCCCGCAGATCCGACAGGAGGTTCAGAATCTGAGCTTGAACGGTCATGTCGAGTGCGGAGACGGGCTCATCACAGATCAGAACCTCGGGATCGAGAATAAGCGCCCGCGCTATATTGACCCGCTGCGCCTGTCCGCCGCTTACCTGATGTGGCAATTTGCCGAGGATCTCACCCGATAGGCCAACGGCGGAAATTGCTGCAGCGAGCCGAGCCTGACAACCGGAAGACTTCATTTTGAAGTTCACAAGCAGGGGCGCGATAATTTGTTTCCCGATCGGGGTGGCTGGGTTCAGTGCGTCGATAGGGTTCTGAAAGACAGGTTGGACACGGAGGCGGAACGTAGCCAATCGAGCCGGCGTCAGCAGCTCGCCATCGAAAAAGATCTGGCCCGCTTGTGGCGCTGTCAGCCCAAGCAGAAGCTTCGCAATTGTGCTTTTGCCACTGCCGGACTCCCCAATCAGCCCATGGGCTTCCCCACGACGGATGCTCATGTTGATCTTGGTCAGCCTAGCGCCGCCAAGGACCGCCGCATTGGAGCGGCGAGCAGCCGGGTAACAAAAATCGATATTGCGCAGCTCGAGAATGGGCTCGGTGGACGGGCGCGGTGTGCGAACGGGAGGTGGCCCGATTGGCAACGTCATTCATGCCTCCAAGTTGTGGCATGCCACCACTTGTTGTGGATTGCCCTGCAAGGGGGGCCTTGTGTGTCGGCAAATCTCCATCGTTCCGGAGCACCGAGATGCGAAATTGCAGCCGGCCTGGCGCTGAGTAGGTTCAGGGAGGCTGCCTGCAGGGCTGTGTAGACGGCGGTGATGCCGTGAAAGCGGGGGCACGGCGGAGAATAGCGCGCGCGTATAGGGGTGCAGGGGAGTGCGACCGACAAGATCGGCGCCCCCGATTTCGACCAACTGGCCGGCGTAGAGAACGCCGATGCGATCCGACCGCTGCAGGGCAACGCCGAGGTCATGGGTCACAAAGAGGATTGCCATGTCTGAGCGGAGCCGTTCAAGCAAGTCAAGGATCTGCTTTTGCGTGGTTACGTCGAGAGCTGAGGTCGGCTCGTCTGCGATGAGAAGCTTCGGCTTCATCGCGAGCGCCATTGCAATCATGACGCGCTGATTCATTCCGCCAGACATTTCGTGCGGATATTTTCTCATCGTCTCTCTGGGGTCAGCGATCCCCACATCGCAGAGCAGACTTGCAGCTCTTTCGCTCGCCTCTCGCTTGCTCAAGCCGCCAATCATCTGGACGGTCTCGCGAAGCTGGAATCCAATGCTCCGGACGGGGTTAAGATATAGACTTGGCTGTTGGTAGATCATCGCGCGCAGGCGCCTATCGACATCGGTAAGAGGCCTGCCTTCGATGTGAATGTCGCCGAGCCATCTCAGCTCGGAACTTGCTACTCCCATGATGGTCGAACACAGGACGCTTTTTCCGCTGCCGCTTTCGCCGACAAGCGCGAAAAACTCACCTTTCCGCACCTCGAACCGAACGGCATCCAGGAGGCGCGTCTCGGGCCGGTCTGCAAGAATAACAGTCAATCCATCAATGCTCAGGAGCGGCGGGCTCCCAGCCGCAATCGCTGGGCGCCCGGCATTCCCGTGCTCAAAGGTTTGGACATAAGACGCTTCAAGTGCATGCGAAGTGGTTTGGTCCATGATTCCACCTTCCGAGCAGACAATATTCTTCTACGTCTGGCCCAAGGCGTTCTCGGCTAGATGTTGATTGCGCCTGGCCGAAAATCCATCAAACCCGTCGGCGTCGGTGCCCACTTGATGTTGGCGCGCTTTCCGAAGAACTCGCCAAGCGAATGGAGCACCGTTCCTGGTGGATCAATCTCGTCGAATATGTCGAGCATCTCTTGATAGGCGGCTCGTCTTTCTACCGCATCCTGCGCCGTCAGCAAGATCGTCTCCAGCACGCTGAATCTGTCGTTGCGCCAATACCCACCCCTCTGAAAATTGCTTTGAGACCCCCAGCGCGAGACGAACGAGGCGGTGGGGTCGGGGTAGTATGTTCCATCGGACGAGTTGTTCACAGCGCGATCCAGACGGTCTTCCACCTGTGCCCAATTCTCTTTCATTTGGATGTCGACGTTCAGGCCGGCAGACCTCCACATCGCTGCAATGGCTTGAGTTTCGATAAGCTCAGCCGTGTAATAATTGCCGACTGTTTTGAAAGGAATTGCTGCCCCGTTATAACGGGCTTCGGCAAGAAGTCGCTTCGCCTCTGCCGGATTGTACCGGGGGATTGACCGGTCAGGATTGTAGAGAACGCCGTAAGCAGGATGTTGATGGGAGGGCGGCACACTTATGCGCTTGCGCCAAATGCTATCGACAATGGTCTGCCTATCGATCGCAAGGTTCATGGCGCGCCTTATGCGCGGATCCCGCAGCACCTCGTTCGTGGTCGAATCATAGACCAGCGTGCGGAAGGACATCGTGTCGCCTCCAACCACGTCCAAACGGTTGTCAGCCGCGAGGATATCGAACTGATCCGGCGCTACGGTCGTGACAATATCGAAGTCGCCGGCGCGAAGGCCGGCGACGCGTGCCGCCGGCTCGCGCACCATCCGAAACTCGATTCCCTTCAGCGGCGGCCTTCCACCCCAGTACCCGTCGTGCGCCTCAAGGCGTATGTAGCGGTTTTCGACGGCCTCAACGACCCGGTAGGGCCCCCGCCGCTATGGGAGCTCTGGCCCATTGATCAAACGTCGCCGCCTTCAGATAGGCCGATCTCGAGACGATGCCGGCTCCATAAGAGGTCAGGCGTTTGACAAAAACAGGATCGGGCGCCTTGGTGCGAAACTCGACAGTATGTCGGCCGGTTGCCCGCACCGCGCTCATCGATGGAAAGCTGATTTGGCCAACGCCAAAACCCGGACTGTCCTTTGCGAGCATACGCTCTGCACCAAAAGTAAATGCGACGTCCTCTGCCGTTAGCTCTTCGCCATCGTGGAAGCGAACGTCTTTCCGCAGAGACACGCGATATGTGGTGCTGTCGAGGGCTTCGATGTTTTCAGCCAACATCGGCCGAATCTGCCCGTTGCGCTGATAGTCGATTGCAAAGAGCTTGTCGTAAATACTCTCGAGTACCCGGAAGCTCACGAGCGCCGTAGCACGGGGATGGAGCGGATCGAGCTCGACGCGCAGATCCTGCATTGCAATCCGCAGTGCCGTTCGGCCAGCGTCCTGGGCAAAGACAGAGGTCGATGGGAGCAAGCTCAGCCCGCCGACAAATCTGAGAACCTCGCGTCGGTTGCGAACAGTCATTGAACATCCTTTAGTAGCATCAGCTATCGATTGCGGAGCTTCTGGACCACGTGCTCACGTTTGGGCAGGGCGGGACTCGCACAATGTTTTTCTGCGGGGCCGTTCGAGTACTGTGAGATATAATTCACACCATGTGACACCATCATGACAAACCTAGGTGCCTAGGTAGCGCTGGACAAGAAGGCTGCCACTCCCGTAGGTTGGGGCTGCGGAATCGGAGCGGGAAGGTGGCCAAATGAAATTTGTAATTGTGATGCTCGATGGCCTTCGTCCTGACCAGCTAGACGACGCAGTCACGCCGAATCTCGCCGAGCTGTCCAAAATCGGCCTTCGACTTGACCGCCATACCTCATCTTTTCCCAGTGAGACGCGGGTTTCATCGGCCGCGCTGGCCACGGGCGGACATAGCTCGGCTCATGGAATCATCGGCAACCGTTTTTGGGCAAACGGTCGGTCCATCGACGGATCTTCGCTCTCGGCGCTCCTGACGCTCGGCAGCGAACGCGGTGGCGTCCTCACCGCCACTACGATCGGCGAAGTCTTGGCGGCTCATGGTCGTGCGATGCTGACGATCGGATCTCAGTCGCAGGGCTCTTTTGGACTTTCGAGCTGGGGCAGTTGGCAGGCTGGTGCGCCGGCGTTCTGGGTTCATGACCCATCGAATTTCAGTAACAACGCGGCCGTTCGCCGGATTGCGTCATGCTTTCCGGTGCTCCCTGCCGACGAGCGGCCGGCGCGTGCTACCATTGAGCGTGTCGTCGATCTATTCTTTTCATTTCTCACGAAAGCAGCGCTTCCGGAGGTCAGCCTGCTGTGGCTTTCGGAGCCGGACATTACATATCACATGTTCGGACTTCAGCATCCTACGGCCCGTGAGGTGCTCCACGAGGTCGATCGGCAATTTGGACGCATTTTCGCTTGGTGGAGCGAAAAAGGAGAGCGAGAGGGAGTACAGCTTATTGCTGCATCCGATCACGGGCATGCCATCATTGGAGAAAAGGTCTCCGTATTGAACCACCTGCAGCGGTCGGGATTCAAGGTCGGATACGAGCTCACGCCCGACGTAGACGCCGCAATATCCGCTCAAAGGGTTGTCAACATTTGGGTCCGGGACAGAGAAGGCCATCTTCTGACAGAGATGTATCACAGCCTTTCCGAGCAGCCATGGTTTGGCGTGGCTTTCTCACGTAAGGCCGCTGATGGGTCTCCACTTGTCGCCAACACCCTCCCGCTTTCGGCTGTCATGGCCGAACACCAACGAAGCGCGGATCTGTCGTTTGTTCTCGCCGATTGCAGTGCGGCCAATCGGAACGCTCCGCCCGGCGCCGTGTACTACGATGGAGCCTATCCGATCGGCGTTGGCATGCACGGCGGGCTTTCGGCGCACGAGCTGTCTTCATTATGCATCCTTGCTGGCAATGGCTTTAAAACCGGAGTTGCTGCTGTCCCAACCAGCATCGTTGACCTGGTACCGACGATCCTTTCCAGCTTGAGACTGCCGCTACCGTCGACAGTGCAGGGCCGTATCATTCATGAAGCTTTGCAAGATCGCGAGGACGGAGGTCAGTATGATGTCGAAGATGCGAGCGTCTCAATTGCCTCTTCAGCGGGCCGGGCAACTGTCTTCCGGGAGCGTTACGGACAGCGTCTTTATCTGAGGGGAGCGGCCGTAACGCGGCTGGCGGAACCGAAGAACGATCGACCGGACGCTAATCCGACGCAGTTGAACACCTGAACCACGGACTATTTGGCCTATGTATCAAGGAAAGCGCTGGGAATTTGTTCGATCGAACATCGAAGAAGCTATTGCGTCGAGCCGATTTCGGCCAGGCGAAAAGCTTCCGAACGACGTCGAGCTTGCTCTCAAATATGGTGTCAACCGGCACACTGTAAGATACGCCATTCGGAGACTTGAGCAGGAAGGATTGCTTCGTGTCGAGCAGGGGAGAGGCACCTTCGTTGTCGAACATCCAACACCCTATCTTCTCTCCCCTCAAACCCGGCTGACCGATAATCTCATCTCGCAAGGCCGCTTGGCACGTCGTAAGATCCTGTCTGCTGCAACGGTACCGGCAGACGATCGGCTGGCCGGCTACCTCGACTTGCAGGCCGGTGACGATGTGCTGCGCATCGACACGCTCAGTTACCAGGACGAGATCCCGATCGTCATCGCGCATAGCTACTTTCCGGCGAAACGCACTCCCGGACTGCTGGACAAATTCTCTGGCACCAACTCGATCTCGACAGCTCTCAGGCGCATCGGAATTGACGACTACTCGCAGCAATGGGTGACGATAAGTGCGCGTCTGCCCTTCGCCCATGAAGCGCGCCTGCTGGAAATGTCCACTTCGGCGCCGGTCTTCATCAAAGAGGGCCTTGATTGCTCCGGCCGTATTCCGATCAAATTTGGCGAGAATGTACTTTGCGCACCAAGAATTAGCTTCAGATTCGACTTCAAAGAGATTAGTTCCGCGGAGCAGTCGCTTGCAGGAAAGTCTCGATCCGGAAAAGCGCAAGCGAGCAAATCGAAATCAGCTGCCTCCCTCAAGGTCTAGGTCTCGTCCCATTCCCGTGGTCAAAGCGGCTGGGCGCAAAATGACTGTTTCGCTACCACCATCGCTTGGGACGTGTTTTTACATTGTATGCCGGACGGGCCCTTGCGTTCTGCTAAGACCATAGGCGCCGCTTTGATTGCGGCGTCCGTTCTAGGCCGTTCTTACCTGCCGGGCGTCAGAGGCAGCCGCGAATGTCAAAGACGCGCAGCGACAAACCTTCCGTGACCGTCTTGAACTTCACCCTGGCCGATAGGATCAAACGTAGTCGGCTTCTGCGAAGATGCGCTCGGCGGTACGGAGATCTTCCGCGTCATCGATTTCGTACCACCTGAGACCATCGCATCTCACCGCAGCAAGCAGCAGGCCTCGTGTTTCCACGAGATAGGAAAGAAGCTCCTCGGTGTAGGCCTGGGTAGCTCCGGCCCTGATCATATCGTCTAGGGCCGGAATGACCTCTGTCCGCAGAGTAGACGCGGACAGCCGTAACAGATTCATCGTCTTGTAGAGAGGGGGCCCACCCGCGATAAGATCTCGCCCTGTTTGCTTCAAGCGAAATTCTGAGATAAAGCCAACATCTGACAACAGGACGGCCGATCCCTGCATCAGCTCATGGAAGGGAGCGACAGCAGCAGCGTTGGGCGCTTCAGTGATGATCAGCTGCCGCAATACATTTTCCTCGAAGAAGACGTCGCCCTCAAGAACAAAGTAATCTCCGGAAAGGAGTGCGTTACGCGCCAGCCAGAGCGAATAGGCGCTGCCAGTACGGTCGTAAACGGAGGATTCGATGTAGTTAATCGTAACACTGCCAAAGCGGCTGCCGCAGGCCTTTTGGATCGCCTCTTTACGATACCCCACAACGATCGTTACGTGTTCCACGCCAAGACACCCAAGGTTATGTAGCGCGTTGTACAGTATGGGGGTGCCATGGATTTGGACTAGAGGTTTTGGGCTTAGCTCCGTGAGCGGCCGTAGACGAGAGCCCATTCCAGCGGCAAGAATGAGAGCATGCTTGGGAACATTCATTGGCATTTCAATTCGCTTTCTTCATCCCGCCTATCGCTCTGCAAGCATCGTGAACGCCTCTGTTAAGTGTCAGGTGCCGCAGACTTGTCAGACCACCCCAAAGAGTGAAGGAGGTAGGCGTGACGGTGTATACACTTGCATTAGCCGCTGTGTGTGCCGTAGGCAAAGCTGTTTTGCTATGTCGAGAGCCTCTCCAGGAGTTTATGTCACTGCCAGTTGCGTGACACTGGAGCGGGGCCGACGAAAGGTGAGGGACTCATCGCAGATTTTGAACAAAAGAAGCTTCAGGTGACAAACCCTGCTGCCATGGACTAGCGGGGCTGCAGATACTGCTTTTCGGCCACGGCGAGTTCGTCATACCTCAGGAGCTCGAATATCTCGCTGAGCGGTGCGATCTGAGGCTCAATGCTCGCAACGCTCTCTTGAGCTGCGATACTATCGCAGACGCGCCGCATCGCAGCTGCCGCAGCTCTCATGGAGTGATTGGCCCAGACGACCGTGGAGATGCGCGCATCCCGATAGGCTGAGACTGGCGTTCGATAGTATGTGGTCGGAACGATCACGACCGGTAGCCGGCTCCGCCACTCGGTGACGAACGAAAGCATCTCGTCCGCGGTACTCTTTCGTGAATGAATCAAGATAGCATCGGCTCCCGCGTCGGCATAAGCGTGAGCCCGCAAGATAGCTTCGTTCAATCCGTGCCCGGCAATCAGCGCCTCGATCCTGGCCACGAGAACAAGATTTTCGGCGACTGCATCCTTTGCAGCCCGCAGACGACCAGAGAATTCATCGATATCGGCGAGCGGATGCCGCTCACCAATGAGCGAGTTCAGCTTCGGGAAGCAGCTGTCCTCAAGCGAGACGCCTGCCGCGCCAGCCTGACGAAGTTTCCGTGCGAGCAGGCGAGCATTGTTGAAATTGCCGAAGCCGCCATCCCCATCAACGAGCACAGGTAGCTCTGTCGAGTCCACTATGCGCTCGACGCTCTGGACGAGCTGGCTCCATGAAGCTTCATTGGCATCACGATAGCCCAGCGAGCTGGCAATCGATAGACCAGACGCCCAGAGCCCCTTGAACCCTGACCGCTGTGCGATTGTGGCGGATAGGCCATCATGCGCTTCCATCAGAAACGAGAGCTCATCATTCGAGCAGACCTGGACATGAAGCATTTCGGCAGGCGACGGCCGCGCGCATTGATGAACTGCGGTGGGCCGAACGGCTTGTGGTTGATACTGCATGCCTAAATCCTGTAAGCCGACCTAGATTGCCACCAACGTCACTGCTCATATCGTTTCGGCGTGATGCCGCTCAATGACCAGCATTGGTAGTTTATTGGGACGGCAAAGGCTTGCATGATCGCCATAGGAGGCGCGCCGAACGCAAAGCTTTCGCTATGGGTTGATTGGCCTCGCGCCTAAGGCTGGAAAGAAGGGCTTGGATGCAAAATGAATGACCTGGGTTCGCGAGCCCGTGCTACTCCCCGAGAGAGAATTCCCACACTCCTTCGGGGGAGGAGTGCTTAGGGAAAGCGTGATATCCGGCTCACATAGATTTAGACGCAAATATCGACAGCCACCTTGTCGTAATGCCGCCGGCGGATTGACGACAATGTCGAAAGCCCGTCGATAGGGCTACAGCAGGATGGCAGCCTCATGCGAATGCAACGGCAATCGCCGACGAACTTGTCCGGATTCGCCGATACCTTGCAGGCGCCACTGAGTGGTATGGCATTTGCTGATGCCATTCCTGTTCTGTCGAATCCAGGAGAAAATCATGGCGGATGTGAAAAAGGGTGTGCTGTCGGAACCAGAGAAACAGTGCTTGCGATGGATCGAGCAGGGGAAGTCATCCTGGGAGATCGCAGACATCCTGAACGTGAGCGAGAACACCGTCAATTTTCATGTCAAGAATGCGATGCGAAAGCTGGAAACCTCCAGCCGGACTTAATGCGTCGTCAAAGCGCGACGTCAGGGTATTATCTAAGATGACGGCATCGGTTCCGTTGCCCCTAATGCAAATATGGCGAAGTGTTAGGCACAACTTTGGGTGGCTCCGGCGGAATGTGAAGCAAATTACGGGCCCGCAGCTGTTTATAAGGGTGTGCTTCTATTTCGTCGCCGATCGTCACGGGGCGCCGTGGACCACCAGGGGAGGTGAGATCGCGGCGCAAAACGCTCTTGAAAGCTCGAGGGTCTGTCGGATCCCTGTGTTAATGTTCTGATCGATCCGTCCCCGTGCTGCGGACGCGGCGGTCGGATGCGTGTCCCAATTAGGAGGCGGTCGTAGCGGTTTAGGTACTAAAGTCGTTGTCATCGGAAAGGCTGTGTAGACGGCCTAGGCCGGGCACGAAGACGGCAATGATAGTCCGTGAACCGATTTTCGAAAGCGTGCTGTTAGACGTTGCCCATACTCTAGCGCTCTGCGCGCTACCAAGTGCGGGCAATCCTCACGAAGCGTAGCTGGCTCTATGAGCAACCTCTTCGCTGACCTCCAATGCGAATGTTCGGTTCTTCCGATGATGTAGCGGATTCGAGATAAGCTAAACTTGTTTGCGGCGGAAGCCGCGATCCGGGTATCTCTGGAAAGGCAGGCGACTCCGAAGTCAAGCTGACTGAGTTGGACCACGACCAGAGGGCGCCATCAATGATGTGCAAAGTTGCAGTATCCACGGGGAGGCGAGGTGTGCAACGCGACTACAATCGTTGCGCAATGTAGAGCTCATATGCATTCTCCGCGAGGTGGATACGACAGGTGCCCAGAATTGCTGCTGATGATTTCGCCATTTTGTTGCGCAGAAGAACCTGATCTGGTGCTTGTATGTTGTTTGTTGGCTCAATCCCAAGACGTGTTGCAGCGTAGGTCGTTTCTTGGGCATTTTACTCTCACGTCGCGTGCGCAATTCTCCCGGCAGTCTGTTAACGAATCGAGTTGTCGGCGTGACTTCGTGTGTTGCGCAAGGAAAGAGCTCCTCCAGCTCGGCAATGCTTGCAGCCGACGGATCGGAGATCGCCATGCATACCACCCTTAGCATGATGTCTGTCTGGCTGCTGATCAATGCGCTGATCGTTGTCCTGATGATGCCCGTCGACAAGTCTGCCCGGTGACGCCAACCAGGAGAACCTCGCATGCGGAGGTAAGCAGCATCGCTGCGTCCCAGTCTTGCCACTGAAGATCGAAAGATGCTGGCGCTGTCTCACAGGCTGTCCGCCGACACGCTGTGATGTCCGCTTGGCAACCAATGGCGGCAACGGAACACGGTCGTGCAGCCCCCGAACGGCTGAAACTTGCGACTCGTTAGCCGGCACGCAGCTTGCAGTAAGCGGCGCATGACATCGCGCAGGCCGCGCTATGTCATGCGCTTCCACGGTTTCCGCCGCGTCTGCTTGACGCGCCAGGGCCGGCCAGCGTGCCCGCCGATCTTATCGGGAAAAAGTCCATGAACACGCCACCACTCCTGTCCGCGGTGTTGCCTCCGATTGCTTGCTCCACGTCCAGGGCGCTTTCACAGGAGCGAACGGATGCGGCGGTGACTGACGACCCATTCCTTTGGCTCGAGGAGATGGAAGGGCGAGGCGCGTTGGCTTGGGCTCGCGGCGAGAACGAGAAGACGCTCGGGGTGCTTCAGTCAGATCCTCGCTATCGGCGCTTCTACGAACAGGCGCTCTCCATCTTGCAGGCCAAAGATCGAATCGCAGATGTTCCATTCGAAGGGGGCGGTTTGGAGCAGTTCTGGCGAGACGAGAATCAGGTGCGCGGCGTCTGGCGGCGCACCACGCGTGAGAGCGATCGTAGCCAACACCCAAAGTGGGAAACCATCCTCGACCTGGACGCCTTGGCCGCCGCCGAAAACAGAAATTGAGTCTTTCAAGGTCACAGCGGCCTTCCGCCTGAAGAGCGCCGTTGCCTGATTAGTCTTTCCGATGGCGGAAAGGATGCCGTGTCCATACGAGAGTTCGATCGCGCCGCCAAGACCTTCGTCGCGGACGGCTTTCATCTCCCCGAGGGCAAGCAGGACGTCAGCTGGGTCGATGGTGACACCCTCCTTGTTGCACGGGACTGGGGCGAGGGGACTTTGACGCAAGCCGGCTACGCTTTTGTGGTGAAGGAGCTCAAACGTGCTCAGCCGCTCAGTGAGGCTCGTGAGATCTTTCGGGGCGAGCCCACCGACGTTGGGGCGTCCCCCTTCGTGCTTCGTGACAGCGAGGGTCATATTCATGCGACCGGCGCCGCCCGCGCAATCAGCTCTGTCGAGTCCGAGTATGTGGTCTTCCGCCCCGATGGGCCCGTCAAGCTCAATCTGCCGAAGAAGGCCGAGATCGCCACGCTCGCGTGCGGCCGCCTGCTTGTGAAACTTGATGAGGACTGGTCACCGTCCGCGGGCATCTGCTTCACGGCCGGCTCGATGATCTCGTATGACCTCGATGAATGGAAACAGGATCCGTTGCGCGCCAGACCATCGCTCGTCTTTCAGCCGGGGCCCCGGCAGGCACTGAGCGAGTTCACTCACACAAGGAACTTTTTGATTCTGACGATCCTTGAGAACGTTCAGAGTAAAGCGTTCCTCTACAAGTACGATCAGGGAGCTTGGTCCGCGACACCGATCCCACTGCCGGAAGATACAAATGTCAGCCTGTCAGCCACCTACGATGAAGCCGACCGGGTCATATTCACCGTCTCGAGCTATCTCAGACCAACCTCAGTTTGGTCTTTTGATGCCGAACGCAAAAGCTTGGAGGAATTGAAGAAGGCACCCTCTGCCTTCGATGCGTCGAACCATGTCGTGGAGCAGCTCGAGGCCATTTCGCGTGATGGCACGTCAATTCCATATTTTCTGGTGCGGCCCAAAAACGCAAGGTTTGACGGCACTATCCCGACACTTCTCCATGGCTATGGCGGTTTCCAGGAGTCGCAACTGCCGTCTGATCCGGGACCGATGGGGCGGCTATGGCTCGAACAGGGCAATGCCTATGTCGTTGCGAACCTGCGCGGGGGCGGTGAGTTTGGTCCACAATGGCACCAAGCGGCCCAGGCGGCAACGAAGCAGACGACATGGGATGATTTCATTGCCGTTGCCGATGACCTGATCCGTCGGAAGATCACTAGTCCGCGCCAGCTGGGCGCGATTGGCGGCAGCCAGGGCGGCTTGCTCGTTGGCGCCGCGATCACTCAGCGTCCCGAGCTCTTCAACGCGGCGATCATCGAGGTGCCGCTATTCGACATGCTTCGATACACCAAGCTGGGCGCGGGAGCCTCCTGGATCGGCGAGTACGGTGACCCCGCCATTGCCGAGCAGCGTGCGTGGATCGAAGGCTACTCGCCATACCAGAAGCTGGTGGCGGGCAAGACCTATCCCGCTCCCTTAATTCTTACCTCCACCAAGGACGACCGCACGCATCCGGCGCACGGCCGCAAAGCTGCCGCGAAGCTCGCCGCGCTGGGCCAGCCTTACTTCTATTACGAGAACATCGACGGCGGACATAGCGCCGCGGCCAATCTCGTGGAAGATGCGCGTCAACTCGCCCTTGAATACACCTATGCATCGAGGCGGCTTTGTTCTGAGTAAGTTCGGCGGACGGGCTGATCGAAGTCGATACCTAGAGACCATTGGTTATCTCAACTCCTCACATTGCTCATCTGAATTCATGGAACGCAAGGCGAGAGAGCTGATGAAGGTGGGAGGGCTCGATGAAGCTCGTCAGATGCGCAAATTACCGGTCTGAACAGCCTCCGCCGCTGGCGAGCGGATTTCCTGGCGTCCCAAGCACAACATGACGAGCTGGAAGTAAGTTGCCAGATGGGCTTCCTTGATTGAGGATTGTCAATCCGCGCCATGCCTGCATTGAGCTACGTGACATGCCCTGATCAACCATCTATTTCTCGTACGGTGAAGTCGCTACGCAAGCGGTCACGGATGCGACCAATTGCTTATTCCTCCGCGCAGTCGCCGTCAGAGGCCGCGGCGACGCAGGAACGGCAGATCCAATCGACGCACAGCGTGACGCAGCAGTCGCCTCGGCTGCCACCCCGGCTGCGAAGCGCGCGGCACTTAACTCAGGTAAAGTGCTATCGTTCTCACGCAGCATAGATCCAAATCGACAGCGATTGTTGATGGCCTGGAATGATTGTCTTTCCGCGGTGAGAAAGCGTTTGCGCAGGGTTGCACAATATTGTCTGCCAACTGCACGAGCGGGCGGTATGACCCCGACACATTTCGCGATCGTCAAAACTTCTATTAGGACGCTACTCATTCGCCAAACGTGAGGAGGTCGCCACATCGAGTGGACGCCAAGGACCATGTTTCGCTCGACGGATGAGGGGGGATTCCCTCCCGTCGTCATCGATTTCCAAAGAACCGAGTTGGTATTGGCAGCAGAATTCCCCATCGGTAACTTTCCGGGTCGCCCAACCGGCCTTTGTCTTAAAAGTTCCCGCTCGGTAACCTTTTTGCCTCTTCATATCGGAACTGCGTAAAAAATCCCGCTCGGTAACTTTTCGCTGGACATTCCCCGTTTCAGCTCATAAAGTTCCCGATCGGTAACTTATGACGAGAGGAGCTATGAACACGCCTCCAAAGGGTACTTCCCCCTCATGGGGAAAGGACGCTCCTGGCGAGACCGGTGTCGCGCGCCAAGCCGCCGAGTTCGCTGCAGCATTCGGTCGCCTCATCCAGGAAGAACGCAAACGCCAGGGCCTCCGGCAGGACGAGCTGGCCATGGTGAGTGGGACAGGAAAGCGCTTCATCGTCGACCTCGAGGCCGGAAAAAGCACCTGTCAGCTCGGGCGCAGCCTGCACGTGGCAAACGTGCTCGGGCTGCGCATCGAGGATGTTCTCAAGGACGCCCAAGCCCGCCGCGCGAACACTTCCGAGACACCGGACATTCCCGAGAGCGAGGAGGAGGAGCCTGATGGACCGTCTTCCGGTTTACTTTGAGACGCGAGAGGTCGGCTGGATCACGAGCGCTGACGAAGCGTCAGGCTTCACCTATGCCGAATCCTGGCGCGGGCTGACCGGCGCCTTCCCTGTGTCGCTCACCATGCCGCTCTCGCGGGCGTCCCACGATGCCTCGGCAATTCTGCCATGGGCGGCAAATCTGCTGCCGGAGAACGCAACTCTCGGGATCGTAGGTCATATGCTCGGCAAGTCGCCGGCCGATGTCATCGGTCTTCTTGCCGAGATGGGCCGCGACACCGCCGGCGCGCTCTCCGTCGGACAGCCTGGCACCGGGCTCATCGCCGGAAAATGGCGAGAGATCCCCGACAAGGCCGCGCTCGAGCGCATCCTCAATGAGCTACCCCACAAGCCCTTCCTCGTCGGCGAAAATGGCGTGTCGATGTCGCTTGCCGGTGTGCAGACGAAGCTCGCCGTCGCTCTGGATGGCGACACCCTGTACATACCGATCGACGGCGCGCCATCGACCCACATCATCAAGCCCGATGGCGAGCACTTACCTGGCGCCGTCCAGAACGAGGCATTCTGCCTGACGCTCGCGCGCATGATCGGAATCCCGACGCCGAAGGTGACGACCGGAACGGCAGGCGAACGTAGCTACCTGCTGGTTGAGCGCTATGACCGCCGTCATGACGGCAAGAGGTGGCGGCGGCTGCATCAGGAGGACTTCTGCCAAGCCCTGGGCCGACCGCCAGCTGCCAAGTACCAGAGCAACGATAGAGGCCTAAAAGGACCATCATTGGCCGACATGGTCGGCGTGACCCAGCGCCACATGACAGCACAGGAGACCGCCCGCTTCGTCGACCTTGCCATCTTCAATCCAATGGTGTGGAACACGGATTCCCACGCCAAAAATTACTCGCTGATGCTATCGGCGCGCGGCGCCGCCATGGCGCCAGGCTACGACATCGTCTGTGCGGCGCCATATCCGAAGATCACACGCAACATGGCGCCGAAGATCGGCGGGCAGAAGCAGGCTGATCAGCTTGGACGCAACCACTGGGAGCGCTTCGCCATCGACTGCAAGCTCTCTCCAACACAGACGTTCCGCCGCGTCTCCGAGATTGCTCAGGCCGTGACACACCATGCAATGGTGGCGAAGGCCGAGGTCGAAGCCATGCCTGCCCGCGGCGATCCCGTCCTGGACACTGTCGTGGAGGCGGTGATTTCGCGCGCGCGCGGCTACCTAGAGCGCCTGAAGCAAACGGAGCCAGCGCCGAAAGGCGCGGCAGCCCTATCGCCCTAGCATTACAGTTGCTATTTTCGGTGAGTTCTGGGTGGGACCATGTTCGGAATCTGATGATTGGCGGCGCGTCGGTTGAAGATGCGCTGACGCTGTGGGCTTCCTCGTTGCGAGATGCCAAGCAACGCATCCGTCCGCTGTTTACGCAGGAGCGGGTGGCGGTCTCGGCGGGGCGGTTTCTCGACGGACTGTTGAGTAACGAGCCGCGCAAGACGGGTTGGATGCGGGCTGAAGCGGCCGGCGATCCAGGCCCGTGGCGCCAGCAGGCGATCCTGGGTCGGGGGCAGTGGGATGCCGACGCGCTGCGCGACATTGTGCGTGAGTACGCGCTGGAAACGCTCGCCGATGAGGACGCGGTTCTGGTTATCGATAAGACCGGGTTTTTAAAACAGGACAAGGCATCGTGCGGTGTCGCACGCCAGTACACTGGCTCGGCGGGCAAGATCACCAATTGCCAGATCGGAGTGTTCGCCTCCAATGTGTCGCGGCATGGCCATGCCTTTATCGATCGCACACTCTACCTGCCGGAGGAATGGACGGACGCCCCCGCTCGCCTGATGGCACCGCATGTACCGAGCGATGTGGACTTTGCGACCAAGCCCAAGATCGCGCGTCGAATGATCGCTCGTGCGCCGCAAAGGCGCCGTTCTCGTTCGTGGCGGCGGACAGCGTGTATGGCACGGGCGAGATCGAAACCCTGCTGCGCGAGGCGGGCAAAGGCTATGTTCTGAGTGTTGCTTCCAATCACGTGTTCCGTTCCTGGGGCAAGCCGCAGCCTGTCGCCGGCACCGCCTCCGCGATCGCGCAGAACCTTCCCAAGAACGCCTGGCGCCGCCGTCAGGCGGAGGGACCAAAGGTCCGCGCTGGCACGACTGGGCCTATCTCGAGTTGGGCCGATCTCGACGTCAGTGAATACAACGACGACCTTGCCGGGGAATGGACGCGGGGTCTTCTGATCCGCGGCTTGGCCTTCTTCTCCAGTTGGTGCCCCGAGGGCACCTCCATGCAGAAGCTGGTGTCGGTAGAAGGCCATCGCTCGCCCATCGAGGACAGCTTCGAAACCGCCAAGAACGAGCTCGGCCTTGATCACAACGAAAGCCGCTCCTGGCCTGGCTGGCATCGCCATGTCTCACTCGTCATGCTGGCCTTCGCCATGATAGCCGTCATCCGTCATCGGGCCAATGCTGAGCCAGCGCACAAAAAAACGCGACGCCGGCGCACCAAACATCGTTCCTGATCCGCTGGTCGATCCAGGATATCCGTCGCATCGCTATCAAGCTCGCTCAACGGCGCATCTCGATCGACCGTGTTCTCGCATGGTCGCTCTGGCGGCGAGCTCACCAGGCCGACGCTCGCCGCGCTCACCTCAGACGAAGAATGCAACTGTAATGCTAACTTAGATGAGCCCAGAGCCTCTCTTCGCGAAAAGCCTGATCAGTCTCGAATTATCTGACGTCGGACAGGATGCCAACTGCGTTGTTCAACAAGGACCTACAGAATGCAGGCGTGAGCTTGCCGCGGTGGATCACGACGTTTTCGTGCCCCATCGCGGCTCGCGCGCTCTGCCAGTGCCGATTGTAGCCGCGCTGTTCATTGGATTTCACGTGGCAAGCGGCGAATTCGGCGTCAGCCGCCGTCGCCAACTGCCACGCATGTACCGGCCGCTTCGTATGGATGTGCACCCACATCGGATTCGCCGCCGCACCGTTGCGCAGTGCCTTGGGCCGCAGCTTAATCTCGAACAGCGTCCCCGGATCACCGCTCAACGCGCGCGGAGGATCCGGAGGCTCCAACTCCCCGGCCGCCCGCAACCCTTCAAGGCATTTCTGCGAGGGAAAGCCATAGCTCTTCATGCAATCGATCATGATCGCGGCTCTTTGCCTCTTCAATGAGTTTGCCTGTCCCTGCACCTCGGAATACATCGTCTTGAGCCGGACTATCTTGTCGTGTACTTCGGGCACTTGCGCGGGCGTGAGCAAGCCACTTCGACGAGGCTCCTCCACCGCGGCTACACAGGCTTCGATCTCGGCGGCCTGTCTGTGGAGGCGCTCGACGACGATATTTAGGACGTGGTCGGCGTCCTCGGGTTTCATCTGACGCGCTTGCGAGACGGCGCTTTGCTGAGCGGGCAGATCGAACTTCAAAAGTTCGTCCAATCGCTTGAGCATTCCCGTCAGCGCTTCTCTGGAGGGCGGAGCCTGCCACATCAGCAGGTTTCCGCTCGCCGACGATGACGCCCGCGCGCGGGCCTCCTCCGCGCTCGTGAGTTTCTTTGTACCCAGATCCGAGAGTACGATAACCTTGCGTGTTGAGCCCGTGCCAGCGTCGGACCCGGCGAGCTGCGGCTCAGCGCCTCCAGCTGTCGAACTCCCCTCGCCTGCGGCTGCTGCGCGCCTGCCGTTGCCCTTCCTGCGCGCTGCAGTGCCTTCGCCCACCCCGGCAGTATGTTCCGGCAGCACAGCCCAAGCCGACGGTTCAATCGTGGCTGGTGTCTTTGGCTGAAGTGCCAGCAGCCGCATGACTTCGTCCGCTGTAAGCCACGCGCCTTCCACTATCTGATCCAGCAATTCTAGCGGAAGATCGGCTCCCGCTCCGGCGTCCGTCAGGCTGGCAACCATGCCGCTCACTCCTGACGCAAATTCCGAAAGCCGCTCCATGACTCCTTCCAGAACGTCACGGTGCTCAGCGTCAAGCGGCGCTCCGTTGCGGTTCATCACCGCCTCGGCCGTCGAGGCGAATGCCGGAACAACATCCTCGATGAAGGTCCCGAGCAGACGCACCCGCCCGTCTCCATCGATAAGGGCGTCTCTGACGGCTGGTCCCAACCTGCTCGCTAGGGAGAGCTGCGCGAGAGTGATCTGCGATTCCAGATACTTGTACTTCGTATTGAGTGCATAGCCGGTATGCAGTCGTAGCGCCGCCTCTTCGGACTTCCGCAACTCGGGCGTGCTGCTTGGTAGGTCGGCAGTAGCCGCGCAGACGGACTGCATCCGCTCCGAGCGCAATGCCCTCTTTCTCCACCACTCCATGCAGTGCTCATAGTAGGGCTCCACGCCTGAAAGCACGCGGTTCAGCTGGTCAGGCGAAGCGGTGCGGATGATCCTGCCGAGCAGGGCTGCCGCTTTGTGTCTGCTCTTCTCCAGGTCATCGAAAATCGTAGCAGCCACGGCGTTACCTTCGTCGGCCGCGCCCAGCGTCTCATCGCGGAGCTGGCGAGCCCGATCGTCGGGCAGAATGCGCCCCGCCAAACCTGGGGGCAGAGCAGCGTAGTAGTCCAGAACTGCTGAGCCTGCCTTGACGACTTGATCGATCAGCTCTTGCCTCTCGGACAAGGTCCGGCCGCCCGTGGCTGCCCTACGACAAGTGTTAAAGTCCTCAAGCAGGCTGCCCAACGTTCGCTTTGCTGCCTTAACCTCATCTCTTGTTGGAGCCGCCACATCCGAAGTTGGTTGCCGGTTCACGAGCGGCGCGGTTCTATCTTGAGGCCCGGAGCGCATCCGCTCCACGACGGCCTCGAAAGATTGACTGCGTTCCCCAGGGACGAGGCCGAACTCCAGACTCGAACTGCTCGATACCCCAGTGCTGTCGGCTCCTGCAGCTCCAACGTACGATTTGCCAGCTCGGCCGATGCCCGTCATATTTATCTCCGATAGAAGAGTCGAGAATGCGCAGCCTTCCTGGCTAAACCGCTTCGCTGACGAGTAGCTGACCAAGAGCGTTTTTCCCGATGCACAAGCCCATGTCGCCTCGGGTCCACTTCCATCGCAGCTGCTGTGCTGCTGAAGACAGCGATGCCGGTATAACCGCCTCAGCTGCGGGATCATCACGTGCAGTACATGACCGCAGCCTGAAGCGCGAAATTTTCGCGAGCGCGCTGGACGCAGCACACCGTCACTCGACAGCCTTGCATTGGGGGTTCATTTTTCCTCTGGAAATTGCACGCGATCGGCGCAGCAATGGGCGCGCGGACGTTTCGGGCGAAAATCCGTACGCGGGACATCGGCGCATAATCTAGTGTCCTAAACCAGAAGTTCATGGCGTCTTGGCTGATTGTGAGCGCAGAAGCGTTCGATGGAGCTGAGAATGTCGTCAGCTGATTTGGTCCATCGGAATGGGCTCGGGTCGGCGTTGTGCTGTTCGATGAAGGACGTGATCTCAGTACGTACCTCCGCCACGCTGCGGTAGATGCCGCGCCTGATTTTGCGCTCGGTGATGAGGGCAACGAAACGTTCGACCTGATTGAGCCAGGATGAGCTGGTTGGCGTCAGATGGACGTGCCAGCGCGGTCTTTTGGCCAGCCAGTTACGGATCAGCGGCGTCTTATGGGTTGCCTAATTGTCCTTGACGAGATGGCGTCCAGATCATCCGGCACGGGACTTCGATCTCATCAGAAACTTGCGGAATTCCGTGGCCCGTGGTGCCCGTAACACTTGCCGATGACCCGGCCGGTTGCTAGAGCCGCAAATAGCGATGTCGTGCCATGGCGCTTGTAGTCGTGACTGCGGCGTTCCACCTGACCAGGACGCATGCGGAACGAGGGTTGGCTCCGATCTGGCGCCAAGATCTGTGGCTTTTCGTCGACACACAGCAGATGGCTCGCTCGGGCGGGACCACGTAGAGGCCGACGACGTCGCGAACCTTGGCGACGAAGTTAGGATCGTTTGAAAGCTTGTAGGTCTCCAACCGATGTGGCTGCAGGCCGAAGGTGCGCCATATCCGCTGTACTGTCGAGACCGACAGTCCACTGGCCCTCGCCATGCTGCGCGAGCTCCAGTGAGTGGCCTTGGGCAGTTTCGTCTCAAGGGTGCGGACGATTACTGCCTCGATCCGGGCATCTTCGATCGTGCGCGGCGTCGCTGCTCGATCCAGGAAACCCGTCGCATCGCTATCAAGCTCGCTCAACGGCGCATCTCAATCGACCGTGTTCTCGCATGGTCGCTCTGGCGGCGAGCTCACCAGGCCGCCGATGCACGGCGCGCTCTACGCCGCTGTATGTCTGATAGGCCATCGTACCGACGAGCGTGGCGCGAAGCGGGAAAAGTCCCGCGCGCGCGAGTTCGTTGACGACGAGACTTTCCATGTGGGGAAGGCAGGGTAACCGGCCCGCCTCAACTTTGCTGCCAGCTCGCGTCGCGCGCGATAGCCAATCTTGGCGCGCTGGAAAGCTTCCGCGCGTTTGGCAATCTCGGGATCGTCGGTCGGACCGACATATTTGAGGGTGTCTTCTTCGATCCCTCGCCACCGAGGGCGTGTAGATCTTGTAGTAATAGTATTCGCGGTTGGCTCGCTTCTGTTTTGAGAAAGGTCCCGTTTTCCGGAGCGGCTCGCGAGCCTCAATAAGGATCTCTCGCAGCGACTCGGCGGCTTGATCGTGCAAATCCGCCTCAACGGAGGCCGTCGAAAAACTGAGGCCTGAGATCACCGACCGCAAGCAGCGCGAAGCCGCGCTCGCTGTCCGCGAGGCGCGCAATCAGGCCGCCCAGTTCACTAGTCTAAGAGCCTGCGGGCCATTCTGGCCGACCTGAAGCGCGTCCGACGGACCGTCATGGAGCCGAAAACAGTCGCTACCCGGCTGGAAGCCTTTTTCGAGGAGTTCGTGGAATAACTCCTGCTGAAGGACTTCGAATCCGTTCTCACCGTTAATCATCCGTACCGCTTCCGCGACGCCATCGTCGATCTCGCGCGGAGGATCTCCTACACCCTGGAAACCATGCAGGTCTTCGCCGAGGAGTACACAGCTTCCAGCATGGCAGCCGACATCGAGGACGGTCGAATGGCCGCTGCCGACGACCTGCTGGCCATCGAAAGCATCTTCGATCAGATCGGGGAGATGTTCGACAGGATCGAGGCCTTCCGCAGTCAGCTCGAAACCCGGGTCCGCAACACCATTAAGTACGCCGAGCGAGGCGGGCAGGGACTCGTCGGCAGGGCCGGCGACCTGGTGCGACGCCTGGATGCCCTACCGCGGGATGGCAGGCACCACAAGGCCACAATCGAATGGAGCATAGCTTCAATCCGTGCCCGGCAATCAGCGCCGCGATCCTGGCCACGAGAACAAGAGTCTCGGCGACTGCACTGGCTCCAAGAAGCTTCATTGGCATCACGATAGCTCCGCGAGCTGGTAATCGACAGACCAGACGCCCAGAGCCCCTTAAATCCTGAGCGCTGCGCAATTGTGGCAGAAAGGCCATCATGGGCTTCGATCAAAACGAGAGCTCATCATTCGAGCAGACCTGGACACTAAGCATTACGACAGGCGAGAGCCGCGCGGGTTATTGACCTGCGGTGGACCGAACGGCTCGTGCTTGATGCTGCATGTCTAAATCCTGTAAGCCGACCTAGATTGCCAACAACGTCGCTACTCATATTTTTTCGGCGTGATGCCGCTCAATGACCAGTATTGGTAGTTTATTGGGACCGCAAAGGCTTCCATGATCGCCATAGGGTTGGCGCCGAACGCAGAGCTTTCGCTATGGGTTGATTGGCCTAGCGCCTAAGGCCGGAAAGAAGGGCTTCGGATGCAAAATGAATGACCCGGGTTCGCGAGCCCGTGCTACGTCCCGAGAGAGAATTCCCACACTCCTTCGGGGGAGGAGTGCTTAGGGAAAGGGTGATATCCGGCTCACATAGATTTAGAGCTCACATAGAATTACACGCAAATATCGACAGTCACGGTTGTCGTAATGCCGCCGTCGGATTGACGACAATGTCAAAAGCCCGTTGATAGGGCTACAGCAGGATGGCAGCCTCGTGCGAATGGAACGGCAATCGCCGAAGAACTTGTCCTGATTCGCCGATACTTTGCCGGCGCCACCGAGTGGTATGGCATTTGCTGATGCCATTCCTGTTCTCTCGAACCCAGGAGAAAATCATTGGCGGATGTGCAAGAGGTTGTGCTGTCGGAACGAGAAAAACAGTGCTTGCGATGGATCGAGCAGGGGAAGTCATCCTGGGAGATCGGAGTCATCCTGAACGTGAGCGAGAACACCGTCAACTTTCATGTCAAGAATGCGATGCGAAAGTTGGAAACCACCAGCCGGACGCAGTGCGTCGTCAAGGCGCGGCGTTTGGGTCTTCTTTAAGCCGCGGTTTCGGTGGCGCTGTGGCGAAATACAAGCAGACAGCGATGATAGAGGTGCTGATACTATGAACAGTGCGTGCTTCCATGTCATCGCTGATTGTTACAGTGAGGCGCAACGCGGACAAGGTAATCAAGCTAACGGCGCACGCGCATCACACTCTTGAAACTGGACGGTCAGGGGGGCCCAATGTCGGTCCTCCGTTTGCCAGCCTAGCGGCGTAAACGTGTCGCAAGCTAAAGTGTGGTGGATCATAGCGGCTGGCGTGCTGAAACTGTGATGACCCAAACGCAGCTCGGACGGCCGGGCCGGACCTTAAGTCGGCAATGATGGTCGGCAGACGCATTCCAAAACACGTTGCTGGTAGACGTTGCACGAACTATGACTCTGCGCGCTTAACCAAGTTCGGGTGATTCTCACGAAACGTTGCTGGCTTAGTGACCGATACTTCGCGGACCATCAATGCAGACGTCGTGTTTTTTGATTATTGGGGCGTGTTCGATGCGTGCAACTCGTCTTGTGAACCGTTCGCCGCGGCAACCGAAGCGAAAGGTCAAATCGTCATCCGGATCCACAGGAATGGAAGCGAAGTGCGGTCGCGTCAGGGGCTTTCTCTATCGTTTGCATATTGGACGACAGCTAGGCGATCCGACAGAAAAATGAGACGAGACCTTCGCATCCATACCGCGCTGTTTTTTGCCGCTGCTCTTGATGGCCGGAAGACTCTTCGCTAGATCACAACGGTTCACTATGGAGGTGCCGACGTGGCAATGGGTATTGTGAAGTGGTTCAATCCGACCAAGGGTTATGGATTCATCAGGCCCGAGGATGGAGGCCCCGATGTCTTCGTGCACGTCAGTGCCGTGGAAAAGGCCGGTTACACCACTCTCGAAGAGGGGGCCCGCGTAAGTTATCAGCCCAAGGCCGGGCGTACGGGCAAGATCTCAGCTGAAGATCTCCGGGTTGGCTGATCCGAAAGCCGAATGACGTCTTGGACGAGAGCGGGGTCTCTGTCTCGGGTTGATGAGGATAGTTGTCAGCTAATGGTGAGGTCTTGCTGACGTGACCACTCCCCTTCTCAGCTGAAGCGACATAGCCGAGGCGTGCGCCGTCCAGGCATTTTGGATTGCGACACCGGTGAAGCGCTGTCGGCGCAGAGCCGTCAGTCCCGTGACAAACACTTCTCGGTGCGGGCTGGTAGTGATTGTGGTTCGAGTGCGGTGATTGTTTCATCACGAGAGCCGAGCCCTAGAAAGGCGCGTCAGCATAGCGCCGCACCGTGCTCTGGCGCAGGGTCTGGCGCGTTCTGCTTTGCCTGAACTGCCTGCTGAAGATGGTCCGGAACTTATTGCCTGGCATGCGCCGCCTGAGGCACGAACTCGTCCTGGACCTCCATCAAAGCCGTCGGGCTCGACGCGGAGGATTGTCCACGCTCTGCTCCTTCTGTCAAGGACAGTACCGCTACACCGGAGACTTTGCGAGAAGCTGACGGGCTTTGCCGCTGGCTACAAAAAAAGACGATGCGCCAGTTGCCGCATTCGGTCTTGCCGGTCACGGGCTGCCGTAATCCTAAACGCAATTGTTCAGGACAACTGCCCGCCAGCTTACCAATCTTTTGTGAAGCCACTCCACCATTCCACAGAGTGCCCGTAAACACCATTTCATGCCGTGGTTTACGCGAATTCGACCCAGATATACTTCGGCATAGTTGTCAGCCTCAATCCACGTGAGAGGCGTGCCAGATCGTGCCAATTCTTGGACTCGACAGATCTCACCGTTCAGTCACTGAAGCCCGGTCTGTATATGGACCGGAAGAAGCTGGCCTTTGCCTTGCGTGTCCGCAAGAGCCGAAAGACCTGGGTGGTTGTCAAACAACCGCACCAAAATTCGGCTGGGTCACTATCCTGACTTGAAAGTTGCTGAAGTACGCCGCCGCGGCTTTGCCGCTCTTGGTACTCCCGTTGCGGAAAATGAAACGTCAATGACCTGGGTCAAGAACATGCTGCTTGATTTGGAGAAGCCAATCGATAACGCAAGCGCCAAGGAGGGCGGAGAGACATCGAGAATGATGGGGGCTAAGGCGCCCATGAACTCATTCTGGTGCTTTGCGTTACGACACGGATCTGCGCCTGCAGCATGATCGTACCATACGCTACCTTGCAGGTAATCAGCGGAATTCGGTTTATGCGCGCCGCGAATCGTCGCCCCTCTTGAGGCAGTCACTCTGCAACCCTAGGGTCCATTAGGGGTACAAAATTCCACTGCTGAGCAACTGACCCTTTGAACTGGTAGAGCCAAGTAGGATTGCCATCTTTCATGACGCGGCTTTTGTTCTCGATGCACAGCTTAGTGTCGGCGATACTCAGAATAGCAATTCCCATCGCTGCTTGGGATCGGCAGGGTTGTAGACTGCAAGCATCAGCGCTACTTCCGGAGCGATGCGATCGCCTTCCTGTGCGATTGCGAACTTACCTGCGCTTGACTTCAACGTTGATATGCGAATGTCGGGTTGCAAACATTTTGCGTCCTGATGGGCATGGAGACAGACCAAAAGGACACACTGCACAAGTATACACAGCCAAGCGAGGTACAGCAGCCTTTTGGAAGAAAGGCACGGTGCTTGCTTGGGTGCAGTGAGCGTCACCGGTCTTGCAGGGGCTGTGATGCTGGGGCGGGCCTGACATGTTTCAAGACCATTTCGGGTCCGCCCCGTTACTGCTCGCGAGGCAACATGGAGCAACGTATTCGAGCGGCTTCAGCGGCTATCGCGTTCGCTCATGCGCTCGGGCGCGACGTCCTCAGCGTATACGAACATGAAGGCCGCAAGTACAACAGAATCAGAGTCCGCGTAACTGGGAGCATAACAAACGGCTACGACTTCGAAAGTGAATGCCACATCGCCGGTTCGCTACCGAGTATATATCACTTCGGTGCGGAGTCGCATTGGCTACTGAGGCCCAAGTGCCCAGGAGTCTATAGCGGTCTTGATTATTGCACCTCAACCTCCTTCTCCGTGAGAGTGACAGACAATGGTGTCCAGATAGTCGATTGGCGGAGGAATTCCTTCACATACAACGTCTGGTGGGTGGTCCGCGCAATAGAAGGAAGCCGACAATGGAATTTGTGCTAGCAATTGGCGCTCTACTCGTTTTCACCGCAATCACGGTCGCTTGCCTGTGGGCGCTTGGAGCCCGGCGTGGCTGAGTATCTTGGTGAATGAGCCGATGGAGAAAGCGTTGTTACCATGCCGCTCCTTCTCGTTGAATTTCTGTGTGGTCCGGATTGGCCTGAAGGCCCCCCAAGCGGTCGTGCTGTTGTGGGTGTTGATTGTGTGCAAGAGCCGCCGGAACGGGTGCTGACTGCTCGAAAGCTATACGGGTGCGTGGCCTAACTCGCGGCCCGCTCGCAGGGTCGCGCGTTTTGAGCGGATCACTCTGCAAGCTTAAGGTTCAGTTAATTGGGAGAGTAGGGCAGGTCAGCGGTTGGTGTGACAGCACCAAAACGCCCATCTTGAAGGCCATGATCTCACCGGCGCTTCCTTTGTGGAAAACAAGGCAGTCACCATAGCTCAATACGTGCGCTAGATAGCGTCTATTCAGTGGAAGCGGCGCGCCGCTGACTTGAATGCTCCGATAGCTGTCTTCGCGACGCTTTGTGATGCGCGTGATCTGGCCAGGTGCCATCTGGCTGACTCCGGTTAACTTCTAAAATCATACAGCTCGTCAGAAAGCCGCGACACTCCCGGCTTAAGTAGGCCATTTCCCAATGGACCGCGAACGCATGCGTTATTCTCGCTTGCTGATCGTCCCATGGAAGAACGGCGGGCAGCCACGATCGGTCTCGCCCCAGTGGTCATCGTGCGGTTGCTCTCTCTTCGGTTTTCCTCGGCCGCTGATCCGACCAACTCTCCCGCTCGTTTGTATCCATCCGAGCTAAGCCGCGGATAAAGGATTATGGATCCCGCTACGGGGTTCGCTGTCGGTTACAATTGCCTCCCTCAGCTCGTCGTCAGTGAAGAACCGATGTCCCGCGTTGACGCGGTCAGTCAAGATGGGCGGCACCCTGGGCTCATAGCGGCTTAGCTTATCGAATTGCTGCATCTGCCAACGCAGGTATGCGATCTCATCTTCGACATCACGCTGATAGTATGTGTGGTTGGACTGGTATGCGCTGATCCTACTCCAATAGCCGCACGGAAGCTTCAGCTACGTTCCGAAAGTGGTGGCCTTCATTTCGCCGCGCGCTTCTTAGCGTGCGTTTTCTTCGCAGTCCGACGCTTCATGTTGATCTGCTGCTCGGCAGGCGTGAACCCCATTACCCTTTTGTGATCTTATACTGCGGTTCTGCCTGATCATCGCCCGGCGGGGCCAGATTGAGCCAGCGCGAGGGGACGCTCACACCGCGCTCAGGCTCGGGGACCAAAAATCGCCATCTGTTCTTTGACGGACGGTTGGCCTACTCGACTTGTTCGCGAGACGTGGATCTTCGGGTGGCGGTCTCGCTCCCGCATGAGCAGCTCCACCGTGCTCGCGAGTATCAATTGCGGGAGATTTCGGAGGCCTTGAGTCTCTCATCGGGCAAGCAAGCGAGAAGAGCGAAACCGAAAACCCCGCTGACATTCGAACATTGTCCGGGCTCCCGATCGGCCTGAGCTTGGCGTATTCGCACGCGGGTGCTTGACTCACTCTAGGCTCGACGGTTCAATCTCCCACGCCCGCCAAGATGCCCATGCCGATTGAAGGTGAGACAGTTCGTTCCGAGCGGCGCAGGTGCGTAGCATCGCGACGTAGGATGCAAGCGGGCCACGAACTGATCTTCGACCAGGCTGGGGCCAAACGCGGTTTCAGAATTTAAGCGTGAGATCAGTATCGTGAACAGCCGTGGCATCAGATTGCGATAAGCCTCCAACGCCCTTCTGCATTGCGGATAGATTGCCGATCAGCCGCACAGCACCGTCAGTCTGGCGTTAACGCCCGCCACTGCGGCTCACGCCACAACGTCCTCGCGAAAATGGTGGGAGCATTCTGGCCAACATCGGTTCCCGTAGCGAGCGCTGCTACAGGCTCGTGGTTGCGGCTTTCACCGTCTTGCTCAAAACAACGGTTGTTTCAGTCGCGACAAATAGAGCTGCCGGCAGCCAGATGGCGCGAGAAAAACTACATGATTCTGTCTATGAAAATGCTCGAGGGCATTGGCATGTCGGTTGCTTGAATGTGTGACGGCACCAATTTGGTCATGATATTCCTTCAGCACCCGATCCAGGTATTCAAATGAAACGTGCCCACTTCATCCATGGCAGAGGTCTCTTGATGCACTTTTCAAAACGCGTGCCAGCATCGCGAACTCTGCTACCTTCGGATTGCCGTTTGCTTTGCCAGCCAGAATCCGACGGTCCTACAACGGGCTCGCGATAATGGCGGTCCTCAACAAGATGGTGCACACCGGGGTTAAGACGTTACGCTTCTGGACGATCGTTTGTGCCACCTTTAACCCGTGGCTCAAGCGCCCGTATCGGCGAGATGCCAAGCCTGGGTTCTTGGAGCTAAGCGCCGGCCTTGCATCGGTGGCCACACATGGTCAATGAGCTGTTGCAGGACGATTGGGATCCTGAGAAAATAGTCAGGCAGATGGACGAGCTCAAGGTCAAGCTGCTTCGTGCCCAATCGGTCGTCGCCGAATGTAAGGCAGGATTGGCGGATTTGGAGCTGAGGCTTGAGCGTCGAGCAATCTCATTGCGGATCGATGAACGCCACCACAATTCTGCGCCAAACAATTCAATACGTGACGCTACCGCGCGAACCGCGAAGCATCGATGATCCTGCTCACCAGGAAGCTGCCGTGGCGTTTTCCAGGCGATCATGAGACCATTGAAAGCTGCCGTAACCCAAGTTAACGGCGAGAGTACCGACCGGCTTGCGAGGCGTCATTTTTACGGACCGGGCGGGCGAACTGGAGGCCTGCCGTTATGCCGAGCGGTTTGGTGGTCGCGGTGCGTTGGGCCGGCGGATGGGGCGCGGAGTAACACCACATGCGGGACGTCTCCCCGCGGTGTTGACTAAAGCCTCCTGTCTGGAGGGCTGCTCACGCACATGTCAGGATTGAACGTCAAGAGCTGTCCCCCTTACTCAGGGCCAGTTCGGTCGTTTTATCCGTCTTCCCGGCCGTAACCTCGTCAGCTTTTCGAAAGCTTCTCCGAATACGGATAAACCCATCGATCCTGGACGGGAGGCGGGCGTGCACTCGCACAATTTCGACCTATCTAGTGCTGCCCCTCCACCATCGGTACAGCACGCCTGACTAAACGATCAGCAGCCGAGACTGGCGAAAGAAGATGCCTTTGAGCTGCAACTGAATACAGCGCGCGTGGCAGGCCTTGCCTCGATGCTGCGGTCGCAATCCGCCGTCGAATGTCTCGCGCGCGAATCATGATTACATTCACGAGATGGTGAGCGGTCCAATTACTCGTCGGAAACTCTCACCATCTACGGCTGAGAAGTATCTTCAGATGCTTTAAGAGGGCGGATTTCCCCGGTGAGGGCAGCCAGTCGCTCCAGGCCAGTGATGAGAGTACACTAAACCAGCTCGTCAACACGGTGTTCAAGGAGAACAAGCACGCAGGTGTGGCTTTCCAGACGCTTCAAGAACAGCGCGGAGCTTCAGCAGCAGCAGTCGAGGTCAGGCGCGGGTGAGTGCCGCGGCTTCGGCGGGTACTGGGCGTACACGAATTGCTCCCAGCGAGGCTGATGCGCCGCTTATCGAAATCGTTATCAAGAGCAAGCACTGGGCGCCGACGACTTTGTAGATGAAAAAAAGCCGAATCCGGCGACCCGCTTGATTGGCGCGAGAAGGCCGACCATTGACGAAGCTGTCGGATTTTGAACCATCGCATGACGCTTCGTGTTTTTTGCGCATCTGCAAAGTGCTGCTGCGCAGGTACACGGTCCGGGCCTCTGCTGCGTCTTATAAGTATCATCTTGCGCGCGCCAGTGACGCGCGCGGCGGCAAGATCTAGCCAGCGGCTCCATACCGATGGGGCGTGGATGCCTGACAAAGCACGAGGAGGTCGATGACAAAGCTTTTTCGCAACTTGGCCCTATTGTTCATACTGACCTGCATCGTTGTCGTCCCCGGCGCGAAAGCGCAAGACCGCCGGACTATCACCGAGCCTGTTGCACCTCATACGGTGTGCGAACGCCTCGTGCCGTCTGGCAAGCAAGATACGACCACGTTGCAAAATGCCATCGACCAATGTCCTTCCGGGGCCGCTGTGTACTTAGGGCGTGGCGAGTTCCGGTCGGGCCCACTCGAGATGAAATCGGGTGTGACGTTATGGGTCGGACGCGGGGCGACGCTGATCGCCATCCCCGAACCTGCTGCTTACGACAAGGGCCTCGGACAATGTGGTCGTATTGCGGAAAAGGGCGGCGGATGCCGGCCATTCATCAGCTTTTCCAAAACGAGCGGCGGTGGCATCTACGGAGAAGGCATCATCGATGGTCAGGGGGGCGCAATAATTGGCGGCGGCGCGGAAACCTGGTGGCAGCTAGCGCGCCGCGCTCAAGCCCAGGGCGGCAACCAGAACGCCCCGCGCTTGATCCAGATCGATCATGCGCAGGACATCACTTTCTCTGGTGTCACCTTGCGCAACGCTCCCAACTTTCATGTCGCGATGAACCGGGTCCAAGGTGCCACGTTTTGGGGCCTCATAATCGATTCAACGGCGGATGCGCGCAACACCGATGGCATCGATGTTGCCGCGAGTCAGGATGTGACCATTACCCGCAGCTTGATCCGTACGGGTGACGACAACGTCGCAATCAAGGCCGGCGACAATGGCTCAAGCAGCCATATCTCGATCATTGATAACTATTTCGGCTGGGGGCATGGCATGTCGATCGGCAGTGAGGTGAATTCCGGGGCCAGAGACATATTGGTGCATAATCTGACGCTGGATGGTACGACGTCCGGCCTGCGCATCAAGAGCGATGTTAGCCGAGGCGGTCTGGTCGAGAGCGTGACTTATGAGTACGTGTGCCTGAGGGGCAACCGGTGGCCGCTAGCTTTCGATGCAAAATATGATCCGCGCGCACAAGGCACGAGAATTCCGGTCTATCGGCGAATCGTTCTCCGTCATGTGCATGGCGACACCGGTGTGTTGCTGATCCGCGGCGTAGACGAGGAGCATGCACTTGACGTGACACTCGAAGATGTCCGATTTGCCGACTCCGCCACTTGGCAAGTTGAACATGCGAACGTCACCGCAAAACACTCTGACGTATCACCGCCGCTGCCCGGACAAGCTGCAAAACCGCTGCTGCGCGGCTCGGAGGTATGTTCCAGGGCATTCCGCAACAGCAATCGGTAAGCACTACATCCGGCGCCGAACTCGGGTGGTGAGTTCAGCATCTGGGCCAAGATTACTGGTGCTGACGAAGGTCGGCCTCATGTCCGGACTTGTTTGCAATTGTCTGACGGTTTGCAGGGCCGGGAATGCGAAGGTGACGTGGAGGTTCTGATTTGGCGCGAAAAATGTGTTGCCCATGCGCTGCGGCTATCCCGCAGAGATAGGCTCTGTCGACTGCGTCGAGGTGCCGCTGACTCAACGAAGTGTAGGATCATGCGTATTTTTGTTCACCCTGCTGCACTTCTGACGGGATGTTTCTGCATGTCGTCAGCATACGCTCAGCCACTGTTGGTGTCGCATGCCGAGAATGCAGCCTATCACTCCGTGCAGCAAGCTATCGACGCATTGCCGGCGGAAGGCGGAGATGTTCGGATCGCGCCCGGTATCTATCGTGAGAAGGTCAAAATCTCCAAATCCGGTGTTCATCTCTCAGGCACTGGTAGCAAGCCGGAGAATACCGTCATTGTGTATGGCGATGGCGCGATCAATGTAGGAGGAACCGCCCGGTCGGCGACGCTGGATGCCAATGGCGATGACTTCCGGCTCGAGAATTTGACCATCCAGAACGACTACGCTCTCAACCCGGCCAATCCACCCTCCCAGGCGGTTGCACTATCCCTTACCGGAGACAGGGACGTCGTTACGCGCGTCCGCCTGCTCGGCGCCCAGGACACGCTGCTTGCCGGCAAGGGTCCAAACGGCAGAATGTCACGTCAATACTTCTCGAACTGCTACATCGAAGGGCATGTCGATTTCGTATTTGGCAACGCCAAGGCCTGGTTCCGGAAATGTGAGTTGCACGGCATCGCCAATCAAGCGGTCGTCTTTACCGCTCAGAGCAAGGCAGCACCGGACGAGGACAGCGGCTATGTTTTTGATCATTGCACTCTAAGCGCCGACCCTGCCGCGCGCGATATCGCGCTTGGCCGCCCCTGGCGGCCGTATGCCACAGTGGTCTTTCTGTCGACAAAGATAGATACACAGGTCATTCCGGAGGGCTGGCGCGAATGGGATAGGGGCAAGACCAACAACTTGAGCACGAGCTATTTTGCCGAATATAGATCCTTCGGGGTCGGGGCTAACCCCTTAGGCCGGGAATCTTACTCCCATCAACTGACAGATGGGGAAGCCGCGAAATGGTCGCTGACCGCGTTCTTCGCGGGTGCCACAGATTGGCTGCCTGCGGAACCATATCGATGGAAGACAAAACAACGCTGACGGTGAGGGAACAACGGCGATCCTCGGATGAATGACGGAGAGAGCGGACATGATGGAGAGTGGTGTCCAGCAACCAAACTGCCGGGGGCGTGAGAGGGGCAGCGCTTCGGCTGTCACTCCACGCTTAGAGGAGCTCGTTAAGACGCTCCATCGCTCGCGGCGGGATGCGATCATCCGCTTATCCCACGCTTATTGGCAGCCTGTCCAACTACCCGTCGAAGATTGGCGAAATCGAATGCACAAGCGAGCGCAGAAGGTCATTCTTCAGGCTCAGATGCAGGCAAAGTCGGCTTAAATTACCTGTCAGGCGCCGGCGGTCGGCATTCAAGATACCACCGTCAATGGACTCCTTCTCATGTCAAGTGCCGCGCAACATTTCCAAGTGTGCCGATCAAGGAGAGCCCTGATGCAAGAGCATGCGTTAGGGTAGCAGACCTGCATGGCGCCGCCGGGGCGAGCCGCGGGTAACGGCTGCCGACAACAGGTACTCCATGGCGTCCAAAGCGCCACTTTGCGAGGAAAGACAGCACTTGGATCGGGATGATGGTCGTTTTTCATCGTTCCCGAAGTCAAAACTAAATGGGAGAATGCAAAAGTGCGCGACAGCTCCGAACATTGATCGACGACATGCGCTTCTATGCGTCTGGTTTCAGTAGAGAGCTAGCAGCCAGTCTACTCCAAGCATCGACCTGACCTACATCAAGCGGCAGCATGATAGACAGCAGCAACGCCGGTTTCTCGATCGGCACTCCGCTGCACTCGCTGTGCATTACGCGCCTCTGGGCCACCAACCGGCGCACCAGAGGAACGGCAGCAAAATTAGCAGCATCCTACGGCAAACGCGGCTTCAGAGCGCGAGGCCGTGCTCATTGAGCACCTTATCTCTTAGAGCGCCCTTGATCTCACGGGCGATCTCTTTGCGAACTGCGGGACCCAACACTCGCTTGGCATCTTCGACGAGGCCAGCTTCAGCTCCGGTCAGCCCTTGATCGGCGAGCTGTTGCTCCATTCGGCTGTCGAACTCCTTTCCCATTGCACCAATGAGCTGGTCCTGCGTCTTGGCATGCTCTTCAGGTGCGATGCGGCGAATCACATCGTCCCAAGGCTGCCAATCCATTGCCAAATAGTCGCCAAATTCGGCCGCCTCCCTCTCCCGCACGGATGTCTCTGCCCTGTCAACCTCAGAGTCGGTAACGTCGGAGACCTCAAAGAAGCGCATGTCCGGCGCGACGTGTTGTAGTCCCAGCCGCTCGCGCAGTTTGTTCTGATAGGCAAGAAAGACTTCAACGGCGTCGATGTCTTCTACGTTGTCAACCGAGGCGAGCGAGTGAGCCTTATCGCGCGCGATCGCCTCGAGCGCGTCCATGCGGAACATGACGCGCCCCAATTCGACGAGATCGGCAAGCCGTGCCTTGTTGTCATAGAGGCCGTTCTCGACTTCCGCGATGAGGCGCGCGGTCTGCATGCCGTTCCAGGTTAATGTTCTGCGATCCTCGCAGCTCTGGTTGGCATCCCATGCCAGTTGAAAGTACTGGGCACGCAATTGGGGGTTTTTTGCCGCCTGACGCAGATCATTGGCCACCGATTGCCGAAACCCTTCATTGCCGGAGTTGACGGACTCGAACAGCTTGCCGAGGAAAAGTCCGTATTCCCGAGCGCCCGGCTCTTCTGCAAAGTTCTGCCAAGCGGCAAGCACCTCCCGATCGCCCTCCTGTGGATTGCCCTTCAGCCATTCTGCAACTGTTTCAGCGAGAGCGTCCGCCTGCTCATCGTCTGTCCCGGACGATTCACTTTCGTCGTCGTGCGAAAGGTGGACAGTCGGGCCGACATGACCCTCCGCGCCGAGGATTGTACTCAGGTTCGCCAGCACCTGCTCAGATAGTGGATTTTCAGTGAGAACTAGGGTGCCATCGTCGCCCAAGGCCGTCAGCAGGTTCTCGGGCAGACTGGTCAAATGGTTTTGGCTTACGTCGAGAAACCGGAGCGAAGCTGGGAGAGCCGGCGGCAGATCCGTCAGTTGATTTTGGCTTACGTCGAGAAACTCGAGCATAGCAGGAAGCTCCACCGGTAGACTCGTCAGCTGATTGTGGCTGATGTGGAGAAATTGGAGCGAAGCAGGGAAGGCGTCGGGTAGGTTCAGCAGCCGATTGTAGTTGGCGGAAAGAAATTGGAGCCCGGCAGGTAGGACGGCAGGTAGGCTCTCCAGCCGGTTCGAGTTCACGTCGAGGCCTCTCAGCCCGGCTGGGAGCGGGGGCAGGCTGCTCAGCTGATTGCCACTAACATCAAGACGCTGGAGCGAAGCCGGAAGTTCGTCAGGCAGATTGGTAAGCCGGTTGAAGGGCACATCGAGCACGATGATTTCGCTTGGAAGTCTGGGCAGGCTGGTAAGGGACAGCGACTGGAGATCCAGCATGGCGTCTTCACCGAGAGCATTGACCCGCCTTGCCGCTTCGTCCCGGTCCTCGAGGGGACCCACGTGCTGTTCAGAAGCCCAATTCTCAAGCGTCTCGTGTGCTTCGGTCGCCGCATGGGTTGAATGCCCGGAGTTTGCTGCGAAACCCGTCACGAATGCATCCCATTGTGCCGCCCCCCGCCCGTCTTCCGCCCCTTCTTGTTGGGAAGATGAAGAAGGAATGCCTCCGCCGGGCGGAATCTGTCCTGTCTCAAAAGGATCCATTTCAACTCCCTTACCAAACCGGGCCAACTCAGCCCGTGACGGCGCCATCTAGGACCTAGGACACTTCGCTTTCGGCAAGCTGACGGCCTTATCGCAGTTACCGCAGCGATGGCATCGAAGCAGGCATAATTTCGGTGCAACGATTTGGAACTGTGAATCCCTGGCCGCCCGTTATCTCCGCCTACACGTTTCCGCATCGACGCGGCAGCGGCTTAAAGATCGAGCCCGGGGGCGCGGCACGGTGCGTTACCTCAATGCCAGGCAGGGATTCCTTTTCGGCCGAGTCCGTGAAAAACGAAGACCGGCAGGCGCTCGAACGCTCACCTCCGCGGCCGTCCTTTCACTTGCCAAGGCAATCGGTGCAACGCTGGTCTTTGCGAGTGATTGGGCGTTTTGCAGCGAGACTCGTCAGCTGATCGACAGGTGGCCGTGCTAGCGGCAGAACGCTTTCACGTTAGCGTCCTCCGGGTCTGTCGGCCAACGGAATGGCAGCAAACGTTGCAGCAGCAGCGATCCATTCGCCGCCTCCAAATCGTGTGAAGCTGAACCGCCTTCGACCAGGGCGGGCCGCGCGGGCGCACGTGCGCTCGCTCGAATGATTATTGCGCCAGCGCGCAAACTGCTGCTCCGCGGCTTTGCGCAGCGGCACGCGGATTTCTTAGTTTATGACGAGGGAGATAAGATAATGGACACAGGACAGGCACAGCGGAGCGCAGGTTCTGCCCCGGATACTTTTGAAGAAGGGGAGCGGGAAAGCTACCTCGGCGGCTTCAACCGTGCCTTGGCCAATTTGGTCGAAAGCTTGACAGGGTATCGGACCCCCAGCTCCGCGCGCGCGCGGATCCTGGACGAGTGGGTTGGCGAAGAGGGGCAGGGCTCAGCGGAAAACCGCGGACAGGGGCGCTCGCGAATCAGGGCTGCGGACAACATGCGCTCGCACTTGGTCGATTTGTCATCCCTGTCCTTAACCGCTTTGCCCGACGCCCTGCCGCCGAGACTGCTGAACCTCCGCGCCATGCACAACGAGCTAGGCAGCCTGCCCGCTAGCCTCCCACCTGGTCTCCACGAACTTTTTATTAGCGACAACCGGTTGACCAGTTTGCCGGACGCTCTTCCGGCGAGCCTCTATCGCTTAGAGGTCAGCGATAACAGGTTGACGAGTCTCCCAGATAGCCTTCCGGCGGAGCTGGGGATCCTGAACGCAAACAACAATCGACTGAGCAGGTTGCCCGACGCTCTTCCGAGCAGCCTCACCTCGCTCGCGGTCAGTGGCAATCAGCTGACCGAACTCCCCGAGTCCCTCCCATGGGGTCTCGTTGAACTCGACGTTAGCAGCAATCAATTGGCCAATCTCCCCGAAACCCTTCCGAGCTGGCTTGAATCGATCGATGTCAGCGGTAACCGGCTGACCAGCCTGCCTGAGGATCTGCTACCGGGGAGTTTGGGCCGTCCGCTGCAGAACGTCGAGTTCGGTGATAACCCATTCCCGGACGAAGTCCGCGCTCACCTCGCGGCACCCCATCTTGAGCAGCTGCCTCTGGACGAGGCTGCCGCGCACTGGCTCGGGGACGATCCGACGGCGCTAGCCGAGTGGCAGCACTTTGCGGATGAGCCTGGCGCCCAAGACTACGCCCGGTTCCTAGAAAGGCTACGTGGGACCGTCAATTATGGCAATCACGAGTTTCGGCAGGCCATGGCGGATGATCTGCGGCAGGCGGCGACCAATCCGAGATTGCGCGAACAGTTTTTCACACAGGCTTCTGAAGCCAACGCGAGTTGCGAGGATCGTGTCACTCTGCACTGGAACGGTATGCGGACCGCGCGCCTTAATTCTGACGTCGAGGAGGGGGTGTATGATAATAGGCTCGGCCAACTGATCCAGCGCGGCCGCGTTGCGTTCCGCCTGGACGCGCTGGAAGGGATCGCGCGCGACAGGGTCAACTCGCTCCTCACTCTCCACCCGAACTCAGACGACGTCGAAGTCTACTTGGCCTATCAAAATCTTCTTCGCGAGCCGCTGGAGCTGATTCACGTCGCCCCTGACATGCGCTTTCTGACGGTTTCTCACGTGACATCCGATGATGCGGCGCGCGCGCTGCAGTCGGTTCGCGAGCAAGAAGCGAACCAGTTTACTGACTACATGGCAACCCGCTGGCAACCGTGGGAGACGGTGCTGAGGCGAATCGCTCCTGATGAATATGAAGCGATGCAAGACCGGCTCGTCGAAGCCATGGGCGAGGAGTTTCAAACCCGCTTGGATCAGCGACTGGCCGAGCACGGTCTTCTAGGCGATCCGGATGCCGAGCGGGTGCTCGGAGCCCAAGTCCGAAACGAGCTCGCCGGTGAGATCAAACGCGAAGTCATGCACCGTGTGCTGGCCGAGCGTGGCGGCCTCGAACGCTGAGGTTTCATCACGCCGGAGATATATCTATCAATGCTCTATAGCGGGGCCAAAAATCGATTGTCAAAGCCTCGCCAATTGCCGCGAAGGTGCTTTTGCACTTCGGGAAAATGGGGGCCTTTCGGTCTTCCGATCGATGAAGGCGCGCAAGGCGAGGCATATCTTCGTCAGCTCAACAGCTCCTCGGGATCAGAGCTCCACTGGTCGAAAGTTGTTGAGCAGACCAGACAGGGCGCTGCCGCGGCTAACCAGCTGGTTTGACTTTGAGTTAACTGTTCGTCAGATCTAGTTGAGTTCGAGTCCTTCCAGCGAGATCATCTCGGCAAGCAAGTGTTGGAGTACCGTAGCGATGGCCAATCCGTCATGCGGGAGTCGTGCACGCACTTGACCGAGGCGTTCGAGGCTGCACGACAAGCCTTGCGGTTCCGCAGTCAAGGGCTGAGGCAGACTGAAGCGAACGAATGAAGTCTGCCGGATCTTCATTTGCCGAGCTCGCTTGCCAAGCTCATCCTCGAACTGCGCGCTGCCTGTCCGATCCCGAGCGCCGAGAGGCGCTCGGGATGACTACCGAGAACTCAGGACAACCTGCACATCTTTTTGAAAAAGCTGTCTGGGCGATTTCATGTCTGAACGCGCTGTTCCTCTCGTCTAGGCGACTACGCTCCCTCATGGGCAGCCCTATGTGATCCACGTTTTCCCGGAAACGGCGGATGCGCGGTAAGCCCTCAAAAGGGACGTTCTGCATCCGAGCGAATGCGCCGGACCTGGTAAACCGCAGTAGGCCAATTCGGTCCTTCATAAGCGTAGTCGAAACCAACAAATGGAAGCCCAGGTCACCAGAACGCCTCCCGGTCTGCGTCAAGGAGCGGTCGCTGTCCGTCATTGAAGCAGGATAAGCTGAGCGCCAAAGTTGCGTAGAAGATGCTCGTCACGCATGACCTTAGACATTGTTAGCGGCCGAGAAATCCGGCCTGATGCTTGAATTCCTCGCACGATCGTCAGGACCATCCATTGGTATCATCGGTTTACGAATTCCTCGACTGGAACAGGCTAGGCGAAGAGGTGCGAAAAATTGGAGCGCCTGTCGCCAGGCGGCGGCCGATGCGAGGCCGTCAATCGCGCAGCAATGTCCTAATCTCGTCAGCTTTTCGAAAGGTTGCGGCTACAACAATCCACAATCTGTTTCTTGCTAGACGTACCGATTGCTGTCGGGCCTATACAAACATGAGGAGAGCAGGGTGGATCCGGTTGACCCATTCTTCGATTCAGGAGCCTGGATGCGGGAGTACGCTGCCCTGCAAGAGCGGACCGCGCAGCGAGGAGACAACCAAAGGGAGCACGGCGGTTTCGAACGGCAGCTGGAGGATTTGAGTCTCGATCCGTCAGATGAAAGCAACTCAAATTCGTCCAATCCGGCTCCCGCAGGACGTCGAGCAGTCCGGCGGGAGGATTTCGGCGGTTCGATGCGGGTGCCGCCGGACTCCACTTTTAGGGAGAGTGCGCTGGGCGGCACGCGGCGAAGCGTAGACATTCCCAACTTCCAGCTTCCCGCTTCGGCGCAAGTGCCGCAGTCCAGCTTGCGAGATGATCTGTTCAGCAGCGCGCGCTACAGCTTTCCGGAGGCAGAGTCTGCCGCGTCGGCCAAGAGCGGAAAAAGCGGCGGATTATGGTCACGCTTCAAGTCGGGAATCGGCAAGGCTTTTGGCGGGAGCAGCAGCGAAAAGTACTCGCGCAACGCGGGGCAGGGGGATGCCTTTTCCACGAATCTTCGCATTGACTATGCTCGGCAGCCGGGCCGGACGCGCGCTGTCCCAGAGGAGGACGAGGCGCTAATAAGAGATTTCAGAAACAAGGCGGCGGGTAACCTCACCGACGGCACGATCAAGAATGCCGCAGCCGATTTGCGCCATTTGAGCGCGCGCCTGAGCACCGCTGGCAGGCCCTCAATTGCCGATCGAATTCAACGGGAATCAGAAAACGCGCAGCAGGACAACCCGGAGGTGGAAAACCATCAGCTGGAAGCTGAGCTGGATGAGGATGTCGATACCTACGCACAGGACAGAAGCAGACGCATCAAGGCGGCGTTGAAGAAGCTCCGTGAGGTCAGTGCCGGAAACGCTCTGGCGGCTGATCTCCGCCGACTGGCCCCCCACCGCGCGGACGCAACCCTCATCGACATGTGGTCGGCGGCGGAAAAGGCAGTGCACAGGATCGAGCCGGAGACGATCGACAGGCAAGCTCGCCGCATGTATAGGCTCAGTGAGTGGCTGCAAACGCATGATCGGCCGCCAATGGCTGGCAGACTTTCCACCCCAGCCCTTGAGCAGGATGTCGAGAAGTACAGGCGGGAAACCAAGGACGGCAAGATCAAGGCTGATCTAGTCAAGCTTGGCCAATACCAGCAAATCCGGGAGGCGAACAGGGCGCTTGCATTGCTGCCTCCTGAGGATCCGGGCCAGCGTTCTTGGGAAGCCGCTCGACAGAGGCACTCACTGCAGGCGCCTCCTGCAATGCCAGCTACCCCGAGCGCGGGAGCCTGGGATTGGCTTGGCGAGCAGATCCACGGGCCCACAACATCGATGCGAGCGCCCAGCGATTGGCAGGCCGGTTCGTCGCAACAGCTTCCCGAAACCCCGGCAACGCCGAGCGCGGCAGCCCGGGATTGGCTTGGCGAGCAAATCCACGAACCCGCCTCACCAGTGCCAGCGCCGCACTGGGCCGCGCAAGCTCATTCGCCGCTCGAGCTTCCTGCTACTCCGGCCACCCCCAGCCAGGGAGCCTGGGCCTGGCTTGGGCAGCAAATGCAAGAACCCGCATCGCCGTCATCGGTGAGGCCCCGATCGTCAAACATCTATGGCGGTCTCGACTCCTTCGTTGATCTGGATCCACCCACGCCGCACGACTTGCGTGACGATGCGCGCTCTGCGCCAGCACCTGAATTTGCAGCCACCTCGTGGTTCGCAGGACCGCCGGGGCCGGCTCCGGAGCTGCGGGATATCGGAGCGATCGTTGGCGCCGACTGGCGCCACGGCTCCCAGGCGGCTTCAGACGTGTTGATCGATGTATTGAGCAACATCAATCTGCTGCCAAACCAGTTCGGGCCAAGTCAGTTTGCGATCAATGGGGAGCACTATTCCGCGACTGTCGGGCCGGAAGGCCCAATGGATGTTCGCCTGATCCAACACCCGCGCGCTGGCGGGATAAACGAGGCTGGCCCATCGCAGCCCCTCTATCGTCCCCCGCAGATCATCAGGGCCGCGCGACCCGACGAAGGTACAGTCGATCTTGGGTACTTGATTCGGGGCGGATGGGAGCACCGGGAGCGATTCCTGCCCGATTACCTTGTCCGCGTCCTTGAAGGCCAGCGCATCATGCCCGAAGTCGGGCGCCCGACCTATTTCGAAATCCGTGGAGTGCCTTATAGGGGCGAGTTGGTGGAAAGCGAGGGACGCCGGCGCGTTCGCGTCTATCCCGAACGTGGCTGAAGAACCAAACTTGACTGCTTCCAAATGCTCGGCGGGCAGTTCGCGCGCGGTCTTCGCTGAGGTCGCGCTTGATGGGCCATGCATCCAGTCGATGTAGATTGCAGAGGTGAGGCGTGACGTTGGCGATGGTGCTGGCGGTCGGTTTATCGTGCTACAACTCCAGTGCTCGTACTCAGACACCGAGGTTGGTTTCGAAGACGACTGTCTCTCGACGACGCCGTGTGCACCCCGATCGAGCTCCCCTCGAGAACTGCTCCTCGTCAACAGTAAACCCTTCAGGATCAACGAAGAACGAGAGGCCAGGGGATCCTCCATTGCCGCTGAACCTCGTCACGTAAGTCCTTTCGAGCTGCTGAAGCTCCTTTGAAGGGACGGAACATGGCAAGGGTATGGATTGGTCGCCCAGATGATCCATTAGGCAGCGAAGCTGCTCTTAAGAAGCTGCTCTGGACCGACAAGGACCTGTCCTTCGTGGAGAGCCGACGGTACGGGCGTATTATCCTGCCCACCCTGATGCTCCTCTTGCCGATTAGCCTCGTGCGGCGCGCGGTCCTGCACAGGAGCGCCATCGATGCGTCCGTGGGTATGGCGTCTTCGGGATTGATGAGAGTCCGGTTCTGTTGGGGAAGGATTGAGATTAGCGCTAGTGCGCCTTGGACGCACGATGGGCACGACGCCCCCCAGTCGAGCGAAAGGTCCGTAGATACTTTAATGCTTCAACGAGTCTGTTGCTATTCGCGTCCCCGCTGAACTCGCGCACGTCACCGCCGGGTCAGCGACTTTCCGTCAAGGCCGAGCAACAATGCTTGGCTAGCGCAGATGCGGCGGATCCTTTTCAAAGAGATCGCCGAGCTCAAGTCCCTCGGGTCACGAGGAGTTGGTAGCAGAATGGCGGTTGCGATGATCAGAAGAATATCAACGTAGATAGCAACAGATTGAGCGCGTTTTTAGTCTGAGGTGTGTGCGTGATGCTTGTCGGGTTGTGAATGTATGACAGTCCCACCCCTGCATATATTCCCGGAGCGAGATGGGCGGTATATGTTGCGGTGATTGCTGTTGTGTCGCGATGCGCAAGCTGCCCTTTGGCGAGGGCAGCATCCACCGCAAATTTGCTCCAGCTCGTGTTGCTAGCAACGAGTGCAATCAGATCACTGGGCCGACTGTCAAATGCTCCCCTCGCGTAAAGACGAAGCTCAGAATACCGGCTGATCCTGTTCAGGTCCGGCGGAGCTTCCATAATGGAGAAGCCGCCATAGATGCCGCGAGATGGGATCCCATCTGGGTCGTTCTGCCAGAACTGCCTGTCCGCAGCGATGTAGTGAAAGTTATTCCCGCTTTCCCTCCCTCGCTTGGGATCCGTCAAACTCGTGTACCGGCTGGTGTTGAAACCAACGCCCGCCCGCAGCCACGTATCGGGTACGCCGGGAGCTGCCTTGCTCCTGTAGCCGGCTTCATCAATGAGAAGAATGCCTGCGTGGGGCGTGCTCCAGTTCAAGCCCGTGGGATTCTCCGTTATCTGGACATAGGGACCATCTGGACTAATTGAGCGCTGGACGGAGACCTTGTTGTACAAGCCACGGTCAAAATTGTACTTCAGGTTGACCGCAGGCGTCGGTGCGGCATTGGTGCTCATGCCCCCCTGGAACAAGGCAGACATGTTCGATCCTGTAATCCCTCCGAACAATGTGCCGGTGAATTCATTTTGGTTTCTGAGATAGCCGAGTTTAAGCTCTAGTGTCTTGTCGAAGAAAGTCTGGTAGTAGGCGAGCGTATTGAGCCCCACTCGATCTGGTCCCGGGCGATCCCACGTCCAGTGTTGCTGCTCGGCCCCTAGGACAATTTGTCCGTCGGAAATGCCAAGCCGGCTGAGATCGTAGGTGACGATCATGAAGTTTGCCGACGCGAAGGTCGGATTCTGGCCCATATAGAGCTGGTTTGCGATAGTACTTCTGGCGGCATTCGGCAGCAGATTGTTTGCAAAGCTGTTGTGTGTCCAGCCGATGTAGCCGATGCCGACATCTGCAAGCGCCGCTCTAACGCCGCCCTTGTCCTGATCGATCGTGTCCACAGCGCCAGGTATGTTGAACCACACTCCTTTTTCACGCAGATTGTCGTACCGTGCGAAGGGATCGACCGTCTTTTGCGTTCTAGTCTGAGTAACTCTGTCCGCACGAGCGCGCTTTTCGAAAGGCGCTCCGGGATTTGGTGCTGCCGCCGGGGAACGCGGGCTGGTTGCCAGGCCCATCCGGAGCTTTTCGGCCGGATCAGAAGCCTTTCGTCTTTTGCTGGCCTGATCCACAGGGTGGCTACTAGGATCAAGCCCGCTGGCGCTTTGTGCCAGTACGGAATTGTCGACCAGATAAGCTGCTAGCGAAACTGCGATAACAAGCCAACGTTGCTTTCCCCTCGGCTTTAAATGGAAGGAAAGTGCTTTGTCCGCCGGGGATCCCCACGGAAAACTCGTCTCAAGAAAGCAATCACGCACGGCGCACCTTGCTTCCATCTCTGCCGGCCATGAATAGAATGCGGTGCGGCCTGATTGACCAAGAGTAAGCTCTCAGGGTTTCCGCGTTTGAGGGCGAGGGCGAGGGCGGCGAGCTGGATCTCGATTGTTCCGACAAGAACCACCCACGCCTTGTAAAGCAGTTAGCTCGCGACGCGATGATCCGCTTCGCAACCACGGCTATGAACGAGGGCGGTGCGCCGAGAGCCAGCCCCGAGCGTTGGTTCATCAAGATGCTAGTCACGAGCGCGCAGCGCCTCGCTGCAATGGCCACGAAAGCGTTGCGAATGTCCACTTTGCTCACCGTGAGTCAGCCGATTTGGCGGTGAGGTCAGGCTTCATGAAGCGCTTCATTGGCATCGTTGTCACGGAAACACGAGACAATCGCCAAGCTCGCCGAGGCGCCCTTGAACTTGCGCGTCCGGCAATCACACCACAAGGTCTAACCTGATGGCACAGGAGGCCAGAGGAAACAGCCATACAGCGGCTTTGGTGCCTATCTGCGAGCAAGTCGCTGGCGCTGCTACCGCGGTTGTCAGTGCAAAATCTGTGTTGCATCGGAGTCCATGACGTGCGCGGCGTTCGTTGGTCACGCTTGCCATCTATCCGTCATCTCAAGCAACCCGCCGGAATTGGGAGTTGAACAGCTTGCAATGATAGCTAGTCCGATCGGCCATCGCGGCAGGGCCTTTCAGCCGTTGTGCCTATGTGGCGTGTCCCGGATGAAGTTTGTGAGTCGTCAAGGCCTGAGGCGAGGCTGCTCTATCCAACACAATGCAGGAAGCCGCGGACGATTTGCATTCGTGCGACGCT